>CAYQDH010000627.1:0-1713 GCA_964416075.1 uncultured Anaerolineales bacterium
GTCGAGACCGAGCACGATGTCGACCTGAGCGACAACTGTGTGATTCTTGAGCCGGATACCCCATACACCATCCGCTGCTCAAAGGAACCCGGCAACGTGCAAGTCTTCGATCTCACCAGTATGGTTGCCCAAATCTAGACCACCATGGCATCGCCCTCTCCCATGAACAATAAGCCATGGGAGAGGGCCACCTACGCGGATAGTCCCTTGCCGTAGCAGGCACACTCGTTTCTGCACGGGTTGACCGTCGAAGCATTTTGGGTCCATTCGCAGAAATGGACAGGTGTGCGCATTCAGCGTAAAATCTTCCAGATACGTGCCGGCTTGCAGGCTAGCCTGCATAACCTGAAAGGAAACCCGATGCCTCGACGCAACGACATCAACAAAGTGATGATCATCGGCTCTGGCCCCATCGTCATCGGCCAAGCTTGCGAGTTTGACTACTCTGGCACCCAAGCGTGCAAGGCGTTACGTGCCCTGGGCTACAAGGTGGTTCTAGCCAACTCAAACCCGGCCACGATAATGACCGATCCCGGAATGGCGGATGCCACCTATATCGAGCCCCTTAACGCACAGCGCATGGCCGAGATCATTGCGCAGGAACGTCCGGATGCCCTATTGCCCAACTTGGGCGGGCAATCCGGCCTCAACCTGTCCTCTGAGTTGGCCCGTAGTGGCGTATTGGACAGGTATGGGGTACGCGTCATCGGTGTGCAGGTGGACGCCATCGAGCGCGGCGAAGATCGCATCGCCTTCAAGGAAACGATGACGCGCCTGGGGATCGATATGCCGCGCAGCGACCCCGCTTATAGCGTCGAAGAAGCGGAACGTGTCGCCTCCGAGATCGGCTACCCCGTGGTAGTTCGCCCGGCATATACCATGGGCGGCACCGGCGGCGGGCTGGTGTACAATGTCGAAGAATTGCGCATCGTCGCGGCGCGCGGCATCGCCGCCAGCCTGGTGGGGCAGATCCTAATCGAGGAGTCGGTACTCGGCTGGGAGGAACTGGAGTTGGAGGTGGTGAGAGATGCCAAGAACCAGCTCATCACCGTTTGCTTTATCGAGAATATCGATGCCATGGGGGTACACACCGGCGACTCGTTTTGCGCCGCACCTATGCTCACCATCAACACCGAGCTACAGCTGAAGCTCCAACAGTATGCTTACGACGTCGTGAAAGCCATCGAGGTTATCGGTGGCACCAACATCCAGTTCGCCCACGACCCTCAAACGGGTCGGGTGGTGATCATCGAGATCAATCCACGCACGTCTCGTTCATCGGCCCTGGCCTCCAAGGCCACGGGCTTCCCCATCGCCCAAGTCTCGGCCAAGCTGGCCGGCGGCCTCACACTGGATGAGATCCCCTATTGGCGCGATGGCACCCTGGACAAGTACACCCCCTCAGGGGATTACGTGGTAATCAAGTTTGCGCGTTGGGCCTTTGAGAAATTCCGTGGTGCTCAGGACAAGCTGGGCACCCAGATGCGGGCTGTGGGCGAAGTGATGAGCATCGGTCGGACGTACAAGGAAGCATTCCAGAAATCGATCCGTTCCTTGGAAAACGGCCGTTACGGTCTCGGTTTCGCTAAGGATTTCAGCACACGTCCCCTTTCTGAGTTGATGAACATGCTGCGCGAGCCCACCAGCGAGAGACAGTTCATCATGTACGAGGCCTTGCGCAAGGGCGCTGATGTCGATGAGTTACACACCAGA
>CAYQDH010000627.1:1723-3019 GCA_964416075.1 uncultured Anaerolineales bacterium
CACATCAAGTCCTGGTTCATCCAGCAGATGAGGGAACTCGTGGTCCTGGAAGAGGCCATTCTTCAGTTCAAGGGTTCGACACTGCCCGACCATCTCCTGATCAGGGCCAAGAAAGATGGCTTTGCAGATAGGTATCTGGCCAAGCTCCTGGCCTTGCCCGAAAAGCAGATACGCGAGCGACGCAAAGCTCTGGGGGTCGTGCAAGGTTGGGAACCCGTGCCCGTGAGTGGCGTAGAGAACGCAGCATACTACTATTCCACCTACAATGCCCCGGACCAGGTGTCTACAAGCGACCGTCGTAAAGTGATGATCCTCGGCGGCGGCCCCAACCGCATCGGCCAGGGAATCGAGTTCGACTATTGCTGCGTGCACGCTGCTTTCACCCTTCGCGATGAAGGTTTGGAGACGATCATGGTCAACTGCAACCCAGAGACCGTCTCTACAGATTACGACACGTCGGACAAACTCTACTTTGAGCCGCTCACCGTGGAAGATGTGCTGAGCATCTATGAAAAGGAAAAGCCAGAGGGGGTGATCGTGCAGTTCGGCGGACAGACCCCGCTTAACATCGCCGCAGAATTGGCTGAAGCAGGCGTGCATATCCTGGGCACGTCGCCCGAAACGATCGCTCTCGCGGAGGATCGCGATCTGTTTCGCAAGATGATGGAACAGATGAGCATCCCCATGCCGGAATCGGGCATGGCCAGCAGCGTCGACGAAGCTCTCGCCGTGGCCGGCAGGATTGGCTACCCGGTCATGGTACGGCCGTCCTTTGTCTTGGGCGGTCGGGGCATGGAGGTCATCCACGACGAAGAGATGCTCAGAGAGTATGTCGCTACGGCGGTGGATGTGACGCCGGAGCGGCCAATCCTGATCGATCGTTTCCTGCAGAACGCCGCTGAAGTAGAGGCAGATGCCCTGTCGGACGGGGTGGAGGCCTTTGTGCCATCGATCATGGAGCACATCGAGCTGGCGGGGATCCATTCTGGCGACTCTGCCTGTGTTATCCCACCAGCGACCATCCCCCAGAAACACCTGGACACGATCCAGGAATACACGGCACGTATCGCTCGGGAGCTGGGTGTGGTAGGGCTGATCAATGTACAGTATGCCATCGAGAAGGACATCGTCTATGTCCTCGAGGCCAACCCGCGAGCCTCAAGGACGGTGCCCCTGGTATCCAAAGTCTGCAGTGTGAACATGGCGCGTGCTGCCACTCAGCTCATGCTAGGAAAAAAGCTAGCGGACCTCCACCTGAAGCCCAGGGATATCCCCTACTATGGTGTCAAAGAGGCG
>CAYQDH010000628.1:0-3000 GCA_964416075.1 uncultured Anaerolineales bacterium
AACGATGGGCGAAAGGATCCTCTGTTACATCGGCACCTACACGAAAACCAATAGTGCAGGCATTTATCTCTACGAGCTCGACCCGGCCACGGGCACGCTGAGCTTGCTGAGCACCTCTTGGGCGGGCGATGAACCCTCGTATCTGGCATTTCACCCTAACGGCCGCTACCTCTATGCGGTGAGTGAGACTGGGGAAGTCGAGGGACAGCCCTTGGGCCAGGTAAGCGCCCTGGCCATCGACCCGCAGAGCGGGGCGCTGACCCTGCTCAACCAGGCGCCCTCTGAGGGTAAAAGCCCTTGCTATGTCAGCGTGGATGATACTGGCCAATTCGTGCTGGTGGCCAACTATCACAGCGGCAGCCTGGCGGTGTTGCCCATTCGGCCCGATGGACGATTGCTTGCCAAGAGCGACTATGTCTATTTGCAGCCCACAGCGGAAGAGGTAGCACGCAAAAAGGAGCCCCGCGGCCACTGCATTCTCCCTGCGCCCGGCAATCGCTTTGTCCTGGCCTGCGACGCCGGCCTGGACCGTATCCTGGTCTACCAGCTGGAGCTGAGCCGCGGGAGGCTGCTGCCCAATGATCCGCCGTACATCCAGCTTCGCGAGGGGGCAGCGCCGCGGCACATCACCTTCCACCCCAACGGGCGATGGGTGTACGCCATCGGGGAATCCAGCTCCATGATGTTCGGCCTAACCTGGGATGGAGCGCGGGGCACGCTGACCGAGACGCAAGCCATCTCCACCTTGCCCGCCGATTTCAGCGGGCGCAGCTATTGCGCCGATGTGCACGTGCACCCCTCGGGGCGCTTTCTGTACGGCTCGAACCGGGGACACGACAGTATCGTCATCTTTGCCATCGACCAGGCCACGGGCGGATTGACCCTGGTGGGGCACGAATCGACGCAGGGGCACATCCCGCGCAACTTTAGCCTCGACCCCACGGGCGCCTACCTCTATGCGGCCAACCAGCGCAGCGATACGGTGGTGGCCTATCGCGTCGATCAGCAAACGGGCAAGCTGACCCCCACGGGCCAGGTGTTGCAGATACCGATCCCGGTGTGCATCAAGTTCAGGGTTACAGCATAAGCTGGTGCTGGGGGAATCTACCACAAAGACACCAAGAGAAGGGACACACGGACCCAAAGATCACCGAGTCTCCGTGTCTTCACTTGGTGTCTCGGCGTTCAGTCCAGCCCAAGTAGGGGGAAAGCATGATCACGAGCGCGGTCAAAGCCAAGTTACGGGCGGGGGGAGTTTCTCTGGGAGGGTGGCTGCTCTTGGGCAGTCCCTCGGCGGCGGAGCTGATGTCCAGGGCGGGGTTCGACTGGCTGATCATCGAGGGAGAGCACGCCGCGGCGGGTATGAACGACGTGCAATTGATGCTGCAGGCGATGAACGGCAGCCCCACAGTGCCGATTTTGCGCGTGCCCTGGAACGACCGCGTGGCGGTCAAGGTGGCTCTCGACATCGGCGTCAAGGGGATCATGTTCCCCATGATCAACAGCCGCGAGGAGGCACAGGAGGCGGTGCGCGCCTGCAAATTCCCACCGGAGGGCGTGCGCGGGATCGGCTCGGGCCGCGCCTCGTTGTATGGCATGAGCGGACCCGACTATCTCAAGGGCGCCAACGACGATCTGCTGATCTATATCATCATCGAGCACGAGCAGGCGGTGGCCCACATCGATGAGATCCTCAGCGTGCCGGGGATCGATGGCGCCTTTTTCGGCTTTGCCGACTATGCGGCCTCCATCGGGCTCACTGGGCAGACCACGCATCCGCGGGTATCGCAGGCGCGGGACCAGGTTTTGGCCGCCACCCAGAGGGCTGGCGTAGCGGCGGGCTATGCGGCGCGTAGCCTGAGCCAGGCCCAGGAGCTGGCCCGCATGGGCTTTCGCCTGATCACGCTGGGCACCGATGCCGGGTTTATCTTGCAGGGCGCCAGGGATGCGCTGGCGGGGATGCAGTAACCGCCCAGTTGCTATTCGTGAGCTCGGCAAAAGGCCACGGAACACACTGAAAACACGTAAGAGGAGACGTAGAAGGTTACTCGACTCTTCCGAGGTGCGCGGTGGAGATCGCGGCTACAATAGCATCATCCGGGCGCAAAGATAGCCTGCCAGAGGCGCATCGTCTCATAGAGGCTCAGGCCATGGCCCAAGTAGTGGCCGTCGATCCACACTTCCCAGTGCAGGTGCTCGCCCGCGCCCGTGCGGTAGACCCCATCTCCAGTGCCCGATGCACCGACCTGGCCCAGTATGTCGCCGCCCGCGACCTGCGAGCCGGCCTGGATGCCGGGGGCGATAGCCTGCAGGTGGCAATAGTGGGTCTCGATCCCCGGCCCATGGGCCAGGTATACCTGCTGGCCGCGCAGCTTGTCCAGGACATCCGGCGGCGTTCGATGCTCCGCCTCGGTGCGGGCCATGACCTCCTGGTACTCCTCCGGCGTCATCTCCGCAAAGTCCGTATCGGCACGCAGCACAGCCCCTGCGCCGATGGCCGCTATGGGCGAACCATAAGCCAAGTTCGCCACATCGCCGGGATAGAGATCCACTCCTTCGTGCACGCCATACCGGTAGAGCCGCCTGGCCCCGGGATAGGATCGAGGCCGGGAGGGAAGGGCGGCCTTGGGAAAGGGTAGCCGGGCCTCGCTGATGAGATCGCCCATCTCCCGGCCAGCGAAATAGTAGCCATTGTCGTACTGGACGACGGGACAATCGCCTGATGGGCCACGAACAGGGACGCTGTATAGGCTGGACCCGGCGAGTACATAACAAGTATCCCCGGCCAACGTCGCGCTGCGCAGCCGACGCATCCCCGGAAAGCGGAACTCGATCGTTACCTGCGCATCGGACCGCATACCCTCCATCAAGATCACCCGGCGCTGCTCACCTTCCACCGCCATGAGGCGCCCGGCGGTCACGGACACCTGGGCCGGCCAGGGCTTGACACCGCCATCTATGGCCATCCGCGCAGTGAGCTGGTCGCCGCGGAAACGCAAC
>CAYQDH010000629.1:0-968 GCA_964416075.1 uncultured Anaerolineales bacterium
CGGGGCGTGCGGCTCATCGACCGCCTGGCCGAGCGGGTGGCCCGCCCGGGGGGCCAGTACCTCTTCCTCGTCCCCTTGGCCATCGTGCAGATCGCCCTGCGCTGGATACCCGGCCTGCCGGAGCGCAACTGGGCCGATTTCCTCTGGTACTCGCTCTTTTTCGTGTATGGCTACCTCCTGGCCGCCGACCCCCGTTTCACCGAGAGCGTCAAGCGCCGCATGTGGGCCTGGCTGGCGCTATGGATCGGCGTCTATGCGATCGGGGGCGGATTGCTGCAGTTCGTCTTTCACTATGACACCGACCCCGGCCAGGGCTTCTCGCTCCTCTTCTTATTTCTAGCTCTGGTCTGGAGCGTCATCAGTTGGAGCGCGGTATCCTTCATGTTGAGCTTGGCCGCCAGATACCTGACCCGTGGCAACAAGCTGCTGACCTACGCCAACGAGGCCGTCCTGCCCTTTTACCTGTTCCACCAGACGATCATCCTCATCGTGGGCTGGTTCGTGCTGCCATGGAACATCAGCAACTGGGCCAAGTTCGCCATCATCACCCTGGTCTCCTTCCCGCTGATCATGATCCTTTATGAGGTGTTCGTCCGTCACATCGGCTTAATGCGCTTTCTGTTCGGCATGTCGCCGCAGAGGAAGGAGCGGTGAGGGGCGACCCCACCCGGCGCGGGGAGGGTGAAGGAACCGTAGCGCGTTGCGTGCCAGAGTGTGTCTCTATGTACCTTGTGCGCTAGCCGGTCCCGTGTGTCTCGACGCCGGTTCCTTCACCCCTACAATAAACCACAGAAAAATATAGAAAACCGTAATAAGTAGGGATGCAAGATTGGCCGTGGAGGTTCACATTACCGCGCAACGCGCATGGGCCAACGGATCGCCCTCTGGCGCGAAACACGCTGCCAATCCTTCATCCATTGAGTGGCTACCGTCGTATGAACACACGCCTACAGGTACGGAATGTCCTG
>CAYQDH010000629.1:978-2996 GCA_964416075.1 uncultured Anaerolineales bacterium
CGGGCGAATTATCGCCCGGCGGGCTGGAGGACGGGTCATGCTGCGCATACGGAATCTCCTGATGATTCTCGCCGGGGTGGCCGGCCTGCTGGCGAAGAGCTGGTTCGCCGACTCTATCGGTGGGCTCGGTCACTCCTACCTGGGGAATGTGGCCGTGTCGTTTTCGGTCTACTTTTGGGTGTCCTTGGCCACAGCCGCCAGGCTGAATCGCGTGGTCATCGCCGTCCTCGCGCTCTTGGCCGTCGAGTGCTTTGAGTTGACCGACGGTTTTGGCATCATGGCCAACGTGGTTGACCCATGGGATTATTTGGCCAATGCCCTCGGCGTGGCCCTGGCCATCCTCGCGGATCTGCTTTCGGCGCGCATCATGGCCAGATCGACGCCCGCAGAGGCTCACGGGCCAGGCAGCAGAGATGCGGAAGGGGACACACGATGGTGATCTTCTTCGGCCCCAAGGACCTGGTGAGGCCATGGCAAGCCGTGCATCGTCCTCGTGAGGGGGCGGTGATACGTCTGGTACAACGCCTCACGAGGCCATCAAAATCAGCCTGGGGCTGCTGCCAATCTAGGTGTTTGCCATGAGCCAAACCAGCGATCGCATTTACCGTTTGCGCGGCACACCGTTCGAGGTCGGCTACACCATGGGCCGCGCCCTCGGCCCCCGGCTGCAAGCCAATATCGAGCGTTTTGTCCGCGCGCGTGTCCCTCGCGGCGTCCCTCCCCACGCGGAGCGCTGGCGGTCGGAGGCTGTGCCCTGGCTGCAGGGTCTGCCGGCGCGCTTTGGAGAGGAGTTCGAGGGACTGGCGCGGGGCGCAGATCTCCCCCTGCAACGCCTCGCCGAATGGGCCTACCTGGAGGTGATCCTCGCCGGCGGGTGCAGCGGGGCCATCGTCACCCTCGATGGCCGGGCCTGGGTAGCGCGGAACAACGACTTTATCGCGCCCGACTTGTGGGGCTATGCCGCGATCCGCGAGGTAACGGGACGCATCCCGACGATCACCTTTGGTTTGGAGGGCGATGTCTTTACTTCGACGGGCATCAACCGCGAGAGACTGTGGCTGCATTACAACTACTTGCCTGCTTTCCCTGGCGGAGACCCTTCGAGCCAAAGACACCCTACCCATGACATTGCGAGAAGCGCGATTTGGAAATCGCGGCTACAGGAACGTCATCCGAGTCGAATTGGCGCCCCGGCGCCATGGGCGACTCAGGGTGACAGGAGCGCTGGTGATGCTGAGCGCGCCGGTGGAGCTCACCGGCGCGTAGGATCTCTGCCCTGCTATGCCCTGATGGTCGAAGCGCTGGAAACCTGCTGCACGCTTCAAGACCTCGAGGCCCTGCTACGGAGCGTTCCGCGCAACGAGGCGATGCTGCTCTTCGCCCTGGATGGCAAGTCGGACGCCTATGCCCTGTACGAGTGTACGCGTTCCGACTTCTGCGTGCGGGAACCAACGGCAGGGTGGCTGGTGGGCACCAACCATTACGTCGCCCACCCCCAGGCGCTGCAGCAAGGCGAGGAGCCGCGCGGCCCGCTGAGCACGGGGCTTCGCTACCGGCGCATGGAGGCGCTCGTCGCCGATCTTGTGATCCAGGGAACCCACGCTTCCCCACCCCAGGAGCTCGTGCGCATCCTGGCCGACGACGAGATCGAGGCGCGGGGCGGCGGCGCCGTCACCACCTATGCCAACGTGGCTTGCCCCAGCACGGGGGAAGTGTGGCACACCTTTGGCGGGCACCCGGCGGCGAGCCACGGCAACTGGCAGGCGCTGCCGTGGCCCTGGTAGGGCAGAGCCAGGGCTTTGTCATGGTCGCAGTTATGTCATGCTGAGCGAAGCGAAGAATCTCCGTTTACTATAGCAGAGTCCTGTCTTTTTGCACTCGAGATGACAAGCACGCCGACTTTGACCAAGCCCTACGCAGAGCCAGGGCTTTGTCATGGTCGCATTTATGTCATGCTGAGCGTAGCGAAGCATCTCCGTTGACTATAGCCGACACCTGTCGTTTGCGCTCAGCCCGAC
>CAYQDH010000630.1:0-2995 GCA_964416075.1 uncultured Anaerolineales bacterium
CAAGTTGGTCAGGCGGGGAACTGGCCAGTAGGATGGTGTCCGGGGGCAAGGGACATGCTAGAATTTCGGGCAGTGGGATAGGCCCAAGGACGAGAGGGATCGCGTGAGGTCAGGTAAAGGAGTGGCAAGATGAAGGCTCTGGTTGCGTATATGTCCAAGACGGGAAACACCAAAAAGGTGGCCGAGGCCATCTATGGGGCGCTCGATTGCGAGAAGGAGATCGTGCCCATCGAGCAGGTGGCCGATATCGGGGGGTACGATCTGAGCTTCCTGGGCTTCCCGGTGCAAAAGCTCGGCCCCGACTCGAAGACGGTGCGCTGGCTGCAGCAGCACTGCCAGCCGGGCAGCGATGTGGCGCTGTTTATCACCCATGCGGCGCAGGAGGATGAGCCGGCGCTCCAGGGATGGCTGGAGGGGTTCCGCAAGGCCGCGTGCGGCGCCAACGTGGTGGGTATGTTCGACTGCCAGGGGCAGCTGGACGCCAAGACCAAGCGCATCATGATGTGGTTGCCGATCATGGGGCTGCGCGCCATGGCCAAGCGAGACAACAGCCAGGGCCAGCCCGACGCCGCGCGGCTGGAGCGGGCGCGGGCCTTTGCTCGGGAGATGGTGCAGGGGAAGGTGCGGTGAACGGTGGACGGTGGACGGTGAACGGTGGGCGGTGGGCGGTGAACGGTGGACGGTGGACGGTGAACGGTGGGCGGTGGACGGTGGACGGTGGGCGGTGGGCGGTAAACGGTGAACGGTAGACGGGGACGGGGGTCGGGCCGATGCGCCTGGGGCGACGGATGGTCCCTCCGGCTTCTCCGCAACCTATGTGGCGAGCTCGGCGTCCCGATCTCAGAACGGGCTGGGGGCGGCGAAAGGTCTTGGTCTCTCTGTGATCTCCGTGCCGACTCCGTGCCCTCCGTGATTCCTCCCCTCTCCTCTTCCTCTACAGGCCGATGTCGTGGCGAAGGCGCTGGGTGTCTTGCACCCAGTTGCCCACGTTCCAGCGGCCGTAGGCGCCCAGGCCGCCCAGAGGATCGGGGCCATAGTAGACGGGCAGGTGGATCAGGGAGAGCCCCGGGTGGGCATGGGCCTGGGCTAGGGCCGCGACAAGGGACTGGGGGGTGCGCCCGCCGTCCAGGGCGGCCACGCCGGGGATGGACCGCGCCCAGGCGATATAGTCCACCGCCGTGCCGTCGCCGGTGGCGTATTCCGCGCCGTACTGGGCCATCTGCAGGCCGGTGATGGCGGCCATGC
Source organism: uncultured Anaerolineales bacterium (assembly GCA_964416075.1). Classification (GTDB taxonomy): domain Bacteria; phylum Chloroflexota; class Anaerolineae; order UBA1429; family UBA1429; genus CAYQDH01. Next base: position 1,246 of record CAYQDH010000630.1, read on the forward strand.
GCCGGTTATCCAGCAGCAGGATGCATCCGCGCGCGCCGTGGGTGGCGCCGTCGATGAGGATCTGCGGATTCATGGTGAAAGAGCCGTCGCCCGAGATGGCCAGGCCGTAAAAGGGCTTGGACGCCAGGGCGCTGGCCAGCAGAGCGGAGACGGCCCAGCCCATGTAGCTGGCCCCCGTCTCGCTGTAGGTGCGGCCCAGGCGGTCGTCCTCCACGATCTGAAAGCCATTGGCCTGCACGTCGCCGGCGTCAAAGAGGGCCACGGCGTCGTGGGCGCGCGACCAGTCGGTGGCCACCTTGATAGCCGCGGGCTGGGTGAGCACGTCGCCGCCCCAGGCCGGGTCGAAGAGGGTGGGATGGGCGTAGCGCTCGGCCTTGAAGGCTTCCCAGGCCTGGCGCTCGCGACGGCAAGAGGATAGCCAGGCGGACTCTATGCACGTTGCTTCGCTCGCCACCTCGTCCCCTTGCGGCGGGCGAGCGGCGCGGAGCTCCCGCAGCGCCCGGTTCAGGCGCAGCAGCGTGGGCCCCGCATCCCCCAGCAGGGCGATGGTGCGGTTATAGTGCGTGGCGGCCTCCGCATCGGTGTTGATGTTGATCACCTGGCGGGCGCGGTAGCCGGTGCGCGAGGAGTCGGACTGGCAGACAAAGCGCGTGCCGATGGCCACCAGGAGGTCGGCCTCCTCCATGGCATAGTTGCCGCAGGGGGAGCCCTTGCTGCCGGCCACGAGCATGTTGCGCGGGTGGGCGTAGGGGATGATCCCCGAGACGAGGGGGCTGACGATGGCCACGCCATCGACCAGGTCGAGGAATTCGAGGAGCTCGGGGCCGCATTGGCGCGCGCCGCCGCCCACGCGCACCACGACGCGCTGGGCAGCGAGCAGGGCCTGGGCGGCGCCGAGTATGGCATCATCGGCGGCGGCGCCCAGCCTGGGGGGCGGCGCCACGGGGAGCTCGTCCAGGTTGAACTGGGGGATGGCCACGGGCTGCACATTCATGGGCAGGAGCAGGTAATAGGGCGCGGCGCGGTGGGGATGGTCCACGGTGTTGAGGCCATAGCGCAGGGCGGCGCTGAGGGCCAGCGGGGTGTGCAGGGTATAGGCGCGCCCCATGACCTGGCACAGGCGCAGGTAGAGGGCCTGCTCGGCCTTGGGTATCTGCTGCATGTTGGGGCCTTCGTCCTCGGTGGTCTCGTCGCCATAGAGGTGCCACACGCCGATGCCGTCGCTGGCGGCGGCGAGGGAGCCGGCCAGGGCGTGCAGGGCGCCGGGGCCGATGGAGGTAAAGACGGCGGCCTTTTCGCCGGTGATCCAGCGCAAGGCCATGGCGGCGTGGGCGGCCTCGGTCTCGTGGCGCGCGGCAAAGGTGCGCAAGTGGCCGGCGCCCTCGTAGATGCGCAACACCTCGCCCACTTCGGTGGAGCCGTGGCCGAATACGCCGACGAAGGCGCGCACGCCCTGCCGCAGCAGACCGAGCACCAGCGCCTCGGAGAGGGTGGTGTCGATGCAGGTGGGCAGGGCGCCGGTTGCTAGGGCCTGCTCGATGCCGCCGGCCTGGGCAATGGCGCGGGCATGCAAGGTGCGCTGCTCAGCGGTAGCTGCTATTTTGTCCATCAGGGCGCCTCCTTCGTTCGTCTAGAGATTCTAGGATGATGAACACAGATGGAAGAGGATGAACACAGATAGGAAGAAGGATGATGTTCTTGCTCTTATCGGTGTTCATCGTCCCCAATCGGTGTTCATCATCCTGATTCT
>CAYQDH010000631.1:0-2991 GCA_964416075.1 uncultured Anaerolineales bacterium
ACGCTCAGGGTAAAGATCAGGATGATGATCAGCATGATCCACGCCAAAGCCGAAGCGTAACCCATCTTCAGGTTGGAGAAGGCTTGCTGGTAGATCATCAGGTTGTAAAAGAGCGTGGACTTCATGGGGCCCCCTGTGCCGCCGGAGACCACATAGGCCTGGGTAAAGTACTGGAAGCTACCAATGAGGCCCATCACCACGGTATAGAAGAGCGTGGGGCTGAGCATGGGTATGGTAATGTGGGTGAACCGGCCGAGAGACCCCGCCCCGTCGATCTCAGCCGCCTCGTAAAGGCTGGGCGGGATGTTGAGCAGCCCGGCCAGATAGATGACCATGGTGCTCCCCACGCCAAACCAGCTCATCACCGCCAGCGTGGGCAAGACGTTCTTGGGATTGCCGAAAAAGTTAACCGGTGGGCGGCCCGTCGCCTTGATGAACTGGTTGACCAGGCCATAGTCCAGGTTGAGCACCCAAGTCCACACCAGGGCGGTGGCCACGGCGGGGACCACGCTGGGCATGTAGAAGAAGGCCCTGAAAACGGGCAGTCCTTTCACGTTCGCGTTCAGCAGCAGCGCACCCCCCAGGGCTACAGCAAGCCCCATAGGCAGTTGCATGGCCACGAATCTGAAGGTGACGCTGAGCGCCTGAAGGAAATCGGGATCGCGGGTGAACATGCGTGTATAGTTGTTCAGGCCCGTCCACTTGGCCGTTTCCAAGAGCTTGTAGTTCGTAAAGCTCAGGTAGAGCGAGGCGATAACGGGTAGTGCGGTCCAAATCAGGAGACCCAGCACGACGGGCGAGATAAAGAGCCACCCGGCAATCCTCTCGTTGCGCTCGGTCTTGGTGATCTTGCGTTTGGTATTGGCTTGTACAGCCTGGGCGACGGCCATAGCTCCTCCCCCCAAGATAATGAGCCCGTGAGGGGGAGGGAGCGCGCCCCCTCCCCCAGATAACAGCGAGTCTGCGGCTCAATTGCCGCTCAGGGCTTGATCATCGCCTGTGGCTATTCGCCGCCTCGGGCGATACAATCGTTGATCTGCTTGGCCGCCTCGGGCAGCACCTCTGCGGCGGGCCTGCAGCCCACGACCATCTGGTCCCAGGCGTCGTTCATGATCTTGTTGGTCTCGCCTGCGTAAACCGTGCCACACTCGGGGCCCGCGGGGGCCGGCGGGATGATGGCGCGATCGTTCTTAAAGATCTCTAGGAAGACATCGCGGTTGTCGGGAGGTCCCGGCATGTCGTACCAGGAGGGATCCTTGGCCATGGACTGGAGAACGGGGATGGCCATGTACTGGCGGGCCCAGTGCTTCTGGCAGGCCGGCGATAGGACGGTGCTGACCAGCTTGTAGGCCGCCTCGGCGGTGCCGCGCTTCTGGGCCGCAGCCGAGACACCGGGGCCCATGGTGCCGGAGCCACACTTGTGCGCCTTGGGTTGGACCGGCGGCAAGCAGACGTTCCAATCGAACTTGACGTCGGCCTTGCGGATGTTGAAGGAGCCGATGCGGTTGGTCATCATCGTGCCGGACTTGCCCACGATAAAGGCATCGCCACCCAGGTTTGCGCCACGGGGCACGTGGCCCTTGTACTTGCAGTACAGGTCGGCCAGCGCCTGGCAGGCCTCGATCGACTCGGGCGAATCGATGAGCACCTTGGTCTTATCGTCGCTGTAGAACTGGCCGCCAAAGCCCTCGATCCAGGGCACGTAGATGGCCCACCAGTTTTCCCCGATGTTGGTGCCGTAGATCTGCTCGGCCTCATTGGACATCTTTTGGCAGGCCAGCTGGAATTCGTCGACCTTCATGCCCATGGGATCCGGCTCGGGCAGGCCGGCCTTGGCAAAGATATCCTTGTTGTAGTACATCACGGGCGCATCCGCCGCCCAAGCCAACATATAGAGGCCATTTTTCCACTGGCCCAGGCCCTTCATGGCGGGGTAGACATCATCGAGCAACGCGGTCGCCGCGGGGTCCGCATCCGCCAGCGGCTGCATGTCGAGCATCACCTTGCTGTCGGCAAGGTTCATCACAAAGGCGTCCGCGATCCACTGGGCATCGCCCGTGGTGCCGGCCGCGGCCTGGGTGTAGAGCACCTGCATCAGGTCGCCGGCGTTGATCTCGATGGTCACATCCACGTTCGGCTCCAAGGCCTGGAAATTGGCGATGACCACATCGGCCATTTCCTTGGCCCAAGCGCCATAGCCAAAGCGCAGCGACATCTTGGGAAGTACCGCCTTGGCGGCTTCCTTCTCGATGACGACGGTCTCCTTGACCACTTTTTCCTGGGTGACGACCTGCGTCACGACCTTCTCGACTTCCTTCTCGACGACCTTCTCAACTTCCTTCTCAACGATGGTGGTGACTTCGACGATCTTGGGGGCGCAGGCGGCCATGGTGACGCCTGCTGCGCCGATGCCGAGGTAGCGCAGCAATTGACGACGGCTCATGCTAGCTGTCACGATCTTCCTCCTTAGTGTTCGTGTGACTGTCTCGAAAGATAGAAAGACGAAATGTGGGGAAAGCGGTGACTGACTCGGTTCGCTCCCACCTCCTTTACACGCGCGTGGTACGCGGATCCTCAACCACCAGAAACTAGCGCCACACTGACGATAGGAGAAAAGGGCTGAGTCACTGGCTACCAGATTGCAGAGATCGATCAGGGAGCCAGATGAAACGCAGGACAAAACACCATGGTCCAGCAAGACCGCCTCGGACAATGGGTATCATATCATAGGCATAGTGGCTTGTCAAGGACAATTTCGGCAATCCTGGTCATTATCACGCTTCCATCATGGCGAGAAGTGGCCTGCCACAGCGGAGCGAGGGGAGAAATCTCCGTCTACTATAGTGGGATCCACTTGTTTGCGCAAGCTCGTGGCCACACGGACCTCGGCCAATCCCTGGAGACATCATGTCCCTCAGCCGAGCCATCACGGTCGCTCGTGCAAGGCATATAGGTACACCGGCTGGCCGGTGTAATAGTTGCTGTACACGT
>CAYQDH010000632.1:0-2661 GCA_964416075.1 uncultured Anaerolineales bacterium
GGTGTGTTTCGCAAGACCTTGCGTTCGGCGGTATGGCCACTAACCCGTTATCGCTACGACAACAGCTATTTCATCGCTCGCCTCAACGAGACACTGGGAGAACAGACCTTGGTGGGCGACCTGTGGCGAGCCAGCCCCCCCACCGATGTGGTGATCACCATCTTTGACGTGGTCGAGAATCGCAACCGCTTTATCAAGCCCTGGAAGCCCGAGTACAGTGATTGGTCGCTGGTCAAGACAGTACTCGCCTCCAGCACGGTGCCCACCTACTTTCCGGTGGTCGATGGACGGTGGGCCGATGGAGGGGTGGGCGGATACGCCAACCCGGCCTTTCTGGCGGCCTACGAGATCTGCCGTTGCCTGTGCGCCGACGAGCAGCCCGCCTGGGCCTGGGACCCGGCGGAGACGACGCTGATCAGCCTGGGCACGGGGCGCGCCCCACACGCGGCGCCGCAGGCGGATTGCTGGTGGCCCTGGCAGTGGCTCGGGCCGTTGCTCGTTGGCTTTTTACAGTCGGCCGACGACCGAGAAGTGCACTTGGTGAGCACTTTTTTCCGAGAGCTCGATTTTCGTCGTTTCCAGGTTCCCATGCTGCAAGAGATCCAGATGGACGATGCCAGCGAGGGGGCGCTGAGCGCCTTGATGCGCTATGGGGATGAACTGGGGCGCAGAATCCTCAACGACGAGACAGACCAGGAGCAGGATATCCCCGATCCCTTCCATAGGCCACAGGCCAGCGGCTGAGCCAAAGCGGGGCTTGCCGGGGACAGGACAGTGACCTCGGACGATCGCGGTCGCCGAGGACCTAAGCTGAAGCGAGCCACCAGGACTTACCTGGTGGCTCGCTCGGCATGCTGCGATGAGCTGCTCCGCTATAGGATGACCGGGATTCCTCGCTCGCGCAGATATTCCTTGACCTGGCGGATGGTGAGGATGCCGAAATGGAAAACCGAGGCGGCCAAAACGGCGCTGGCATGGCCATCCACCACCGCCAGGTTAAAGTGCTCCAGGGTGCCCGCGCCGCCGCTGGCGATGACCGGCAGGCCGGTGGCATCGGCGATGGCCCGGGTGAGCAACAGGTCGTATCCCCCCTGCACACCGTCGGTCGCCTTGCTGGTGGGCAAGATCCTGCCCACGCCGAGGGCAGCCATCTCGCGTGCAAAGGCCACAGCATCCTTCCCCGTCGCCGTGCGTCCCCCGTCGATATAGACCTCGCGTTGCGAGGGGAGCGCGGGGTTGGCATCGGCATCGATGGCCACCACCACGTGATCCGCGCCGAACTGGGCGACAGCCTCGCGGACCATGCCGGGATCTCGATAGGCGGCGCTAGAGATGGAAACCCGGGTAGCGCCCGCTTGCAGGGCATCGCGAATATCATCCAGCGACCTGATGCCGCCCCCCACCGTCACCGGGACCTTGACCACTGCGGTGACCCGAGAAAGCACGTCGAACATGGTGCGGCGTTTCTCCACCGTGGCGGTGATATCGAGAAAGGCGATCTCGTCAGCGCCGCCCTCATAGTAGGCCCTGGCCGCATCCACCGGATCGGCCGCATCTTGCAGTTGGACGAAATGGACGCCCTTGACCACGCGCCCGTCTTTCATGTCCAAGCAGGGGATCACTTGAATCGGTTCCACGCACATACCTCCACAGTGATATTATGTCGCGTTCAAGGCAACGACCGGGTATAGGCAGCGCCCAGGCCACGCCATGATACCGTTGGCTTGTTACCTAACGTGTTGGCGCGGACCGTTCGTAGAGCCGCCGTCAGGCGAGTCTTGGCATAGTACAGCGGACCGCCCTGACGGGCGTACTACAAACAGGCCCGATCCTCCTGGTGCGGACCGCCCTGACGGGCGTACTACAAACGGGCACGATCCTCCTGGTTATGTAATAGGCCAACAGTATCAGGCGATGGCCTGGCGCTACAGACTAGCCAGGCAATGTCCCCGCCCCAGGCCACGCAGCAGGGCGATCAGTGGCGTGGGAGTAGCGCGCCAGTACTCCACGGCATCTCTCAAGATGCTGAGAGCGACCGCGAAATCTCCCGGCTCGGCGCGGGCCAAGGTGCCCGCCCCATCGAACAGCACGAGATAGCCGCGCTCGGCCGGCGCCCAGGCCAAGTCGCGTAGGCTATCTTCGAGGGCGTCCCAGTTATTGCCAAAGTAGGCCGGCAGGTGCATGGCTGCCACGCCGGAGCGGAGCAAGTCGTCCTTGGACGCGATCTGGCGGCCATCCAGGTAGAAACACCGCCAGCCGGACATCTCGGCCCGTTGGACCACATTGGCGGCACGCGCGCGGGACGTCCAGCGATAGACGGCGGGTGGGGTCGCGCCTGACAAGAGGTCGCCCAATTTGTCACTCATGGTATCACCCGCCTAAAGCTAGCATAGTGATCCGCCGTGTAATAGAGCTCGCCCTGCTGGCCACCGATGATGCGACGCGCGCCCCGATCGCTGGAGCCGGGGGTCTCGACGGTGTATTCCTTGTAATAGCCGGATGGCTTGCTCGGGAGCAGCCCTTCACGATTCTGAAAGGTGCTGCCATCCTGGCGATAGGGAAAAGGGCCGCCGCGGGCGATGAGGGCGATCACCTCCTGGCCCTCGATGGGCAGTTGGTCATAGCGGATGGTAGCGAGTCTCTCTCCGGGCAAGGGGGTGG
>CAYQDH010000632.1:2671-2990 GCA_964416075.1 uncultured Anaerolineales bacterium
GAGAGGGCAGGAGCCGTGCTGGTCTGCCGCACCGTGGGCGATGGCCTGGGCGTCGCGCTGGGGAAGACCCCTCGCGTCGGCGTGTCCATGGGCAGGGCCTGGGTAGGCGCGGGTGTCCGAGTGGGAACACCCGTTGCGGCAAGCGTTACCATCGCTTCGGGCGTGCTCGGCGGGGCGTCGCTTGGCGTGGCAGCAGGCGCTGTGGCAGGCGGCGCCACGGGTGTCTCGATGCTGAAATAGAAGGCCAGGCGCACCAGAGCCAATACGACAAAGATGGCGAATATCAGGAGCCATATCCACCCTCGTCGGGGTACTTGAT
>CAYQDH010000633.1:0-2985 GCA_964416075.1 uncultured Anaerolineales bacterium
GACCAAGAGCTACATCGACGTGTGGGACAAGCCGGGGATGGGCGTCACCTTGAACGCGGAAAAGGCTGAAAAATACCTGTCGCCTGAGGATGCTGACTTTTTCGATTGAGATACGGTGATTGCAGGGGAATGAAGATGCAGGTTGGCAAGCCCTGCCGAACATGGGCAGGGCTTGCCAGGATCGCTGCCAGCATGCCTTGTATGTTATGGGCATTCTCCCGTCAAGCACGCCTCGGGTAGCGGGTCAGAGCACCAACGGGCGGTGCCGGGCAACCACCTCCCAGCGGTCGCTGACCATGCCCTGTGCGTCGACGATGTAGAGCAAGGGATAGAGGTTGGTGTTGGGACAGATGTGCGTGGGCACCACGAATACCGGGTCCCCCACGTGATAGGCTGCGGCCCGCTCCGAGGTGACGACCCAGTGCTCCTCGTTGTGGACGGTTGTCACCGCGTCCTCCAGCCCCAAGATAACGCCACGCCGCCCGACGGGGGGGTCGGAGGCGATCCCCTTGGTGCCCAGGTCCAGGGTAACGTGCTGCGGAGTGGGGCGGCTCACCACGCGGCCCAGCAGAACTGCGGCCTGCGCCAGGCGCGCATCGAGGTCAGGGAAGGCTTTGGAATAGCCCGCATCCCAGAACACGGCCGTCCCCGGCGAGCAGGTGATGGGCCCACCGTAGCGGGCATAGACGGGAAAGGTGCCGGTTCCGCCGCAGAGAAGCTCAGGCACATCGTGGCCCTCCCGGCGCAAGGCCTCGGCCATCTCCATGACAGGGGCTATGGTGCGCTCCACGGCGGCAGTGCGCTCGGCCAGATCGGGGTGATGGTTGTTCTGCGCGTCGTAGACGTGCAACCCCGCCGGCCGCAGGCCGGGCGATTGCGCGACGCGCCGATAGAGCCGCATCGCCTCCTCACCCACGGGCAGGCCGGTGCGATGCAGGCCCGTATCCAAGTCCACCATGGCGCCCACGGTTACGCCCGCGGCCACGGCAGCGTGCGCCAGCCAATCGGCCGCCGCATCGCAATCCACCAGAGCCGCCAGCCGCACATTTGGTTCTCGGGCTGCCAGTTGTGTGAACTGCTCCACTTGCGGGCCCACAAGCTGATAGGCCAGCACGATATCACGCGCGCCAGCCTCGATGCACATGGCCGCTTCACGCAAGGTGGCACACTTGTGGCGCTGCACCGAGCGTTGCAGCAAAAGCTTCACGATCTCGCGCGTCTTGTGCGTCTTGCAGTGGGGGCGCAGCCGGTCGGGCGAGCCGGCGATGGCCAGCATTACGTCCAGATTGTGCTCCAACAGGGGCTCGAAGACGAGGACCGCGGGCGAGGGGATATCCGTCACATCCACGAGCGGGTAATCCGTCATAGCCATGGTATCACCTCCATATATTACGTCATTCTAATCGTGGGGGAGCATTCCCGTTCACCCTAGCGGGGACCCCTCGCCAGACGCTCGCAGCAAGCGCAGCTCAGAGCCTGCCCCTGAACAGCGTGAAGGGGAACAGTTGCTAACAGCGCCTATTCCTTGAGGGACAGGGTTATCACTGCGCGGATGGCGGCGCCCTCCGGCAAAGTGCCATTGAGCCGTAACCAGTTTCCAAAGTGGCGCACCCGGCAGAAATCAACTTCGTCCTCAGTCAGGACCAGAAGGGTGCCTTCGTCACACCAGCGCATGCCATCGGGCGAGATCTGCACCTTGAGCACCGCACCCGCTACAGGGCCGCGCAGCTCCAGCTTGCGTATGAAAAAGATAGCCTCGTTCGCCCAGCCGCACTCGTAGGGCTCGCTTGCCCATTGGCCCTCAAATAGGCGATCGCGTTCCACCACCGCGGTATAGTTCTGTCGCACCATCACCCCCAGTCCCCTGATAGCAGAACTGAATCGAGATACAGAAAGGCCCGCTTGTCCACATCCGTTTCGACCCAGAACAGTATGTTGAGCATGCACCACAGGTTGGCCATCGCAGGCAGGACCATCGGCTCCACGCCGGTCATATCGTGCTGGCGATCGTTGCACTGCAGTCCAGTGATCTGGTGCGCGGCCAAGTCGATATCCACGCGCAGATAATGCCAGTTATACTTGGTGGCGATCTCGTTGTAACAGAGAATCTGCTGCCCGGCCGGGATATCTTCCCAGCCGGTGGGCGCGAGATGAAAGTGCGAACGTGTCTTGCCGCTCGCCCCAATCTGCTTTAGGGACTCCCGTTGACGCTTGAACTGCCATTGGGCGACGTGTTGGCCGCCTTGGGCGTTCAGGTAACGGAGATGCGGCATCCAGCGGATCAAGCCCGCAGAGCCTTCGATGGGGGTACCATCTTGCAGATCGAACAGCACCCCTATGGCACGCACATCGGTCTCGGAGAGTCGCAATTCGCTGGCTTCCGGCTTGAAGGTGAAATAGGCCTCCATGCGGATGGGGCCGCGCACCCGCCAAGTGACTCTTTTTAGGCTGGCCGCCAGATGACCCGCTCGCGGGCGCGTAGCCAGTTTGAGGGCATAGTTGCCCTCCATAGAGCCCGCGGAACCTGTATCCCACATCGTCCCATTGGAAAGCATGGGCGGACGCAGGTCCTGGTACTCGGGCAACATGCTGTCGAGCGAATCCTCATAGTTGCCGATCAGCTCCATCCAGCCCTGCATCCCCCGATCGAAATCATCGTAGAAGATGATCCGGCTCAAGGGATCGAACTTGCTCAGGCGAAGATCGGCCCGCCAGTGTGCGTGTTGCCGCTCATCCACGTGACCCTCCTATCCACGAATCTTGTCGCCCGCCGATGCCCGCGTGCAGGGATGCCGTCTACTTGGCTTGTTCCTTGCGCCATGCCTCGTATTCTGCCCGTGCTTCCTCGGTGAGCGGGTAGTACTTGCGCAGGTCACCGCCTTGGGAGAGCCTCAGCTTGGTGAATTCTTCCCACTCGTGGTGCTCGCTCGCCTTGGCCAAAAGCTCCGGGGCGAGCTTGATGGGCACCACCACGGCGCCATCATC
>CAYQDH010000634.1:0-2982 GCA_964416075.1 uncultured Anaerolineales bacterium
TCTCGACCGTGACGCTGCCCCGTGTCTCGCCATAGGGATAGTAGCGCTGCGGCCCACGGGCCTGACTCCCGGTGGTGTTTGTCGCCGAGGTCAGGTGGTCCCCGTGGATGTAGCTCGTCTGCCCGTTGGCCCGTAGGCCATTGCGGTAGCGGCGGGCAAGGTGTGGGAACTCGCCACAGTCCCTAGCCATGTCCTCCTGGCGAATGATCTGCTGGTACATTGGGTTGGCAGCCGCCTCCCCACGCTTCCCTGGCTTGTCCACCGTGTCGCTCATACGGGCCAGCCTCCAGCCCCTCGCCATAACGACATCCCCACACAACTCTGTGTTCCTTGGCGCATCTTACAGCACCCTCGCTTCAGTGTCAAAGTTAGTGCCGCCTCCGGTGCTTCACCGGGCGGCTGGCCTGGAGCAGCTTGGACACGCTGGCTACCCGCCATCTGACATTGGCGTACTCTCTGCTCCCCTTGCTCTGAGATCGGGCGATCTCTGCAACATCGGTATGCCTGGTTTGCCTGCCAGGTAACACGCCATCATACTGTATATAGGGCATGCTATCGTTATAGCGGACACCCGTAGAACTCGGAGAAAACTCGGGATGACAGACACATCGAACGCCGCACAACCGAAGCCTGCGAGAGGCCGCGACATCAAGGGGCGATTCGTTAAGGGCAACGCAGCAGGGAAGGGCAATAACGGTGGCCGTCCCAAAGCCTACGCCGCGGACTACCTGGAGGAATTCAAGGGCGAGGTCAGCATGGCCCAGTGGCGGGGGATCGTAGCAAAAGCCGTGGACCAAGCACTCAACGGCGAACATCGCGCGCGTACCTTCATCGCCTCCTACATCCTGGGCCAGCCAGTACAACAGGTAGTGGCCGACGTGAGCGGGACCCGGGATAGGCTGCTCAAGGTGATGGGCATGATAGAGGAAGCCCTCCCCGAGGTCGGTGATAGTGGCATACAGAGCGATCTGGCGAGCACCTGAGCACGCGCGGCGCGCACTCTGGCAAGCCGCGGGCTACGAGCCCTCGCCGGAGCAGGCCGCGGCCCACTTGGACCCGAGTAGGGCGAGGTTAGTAGCTGGTGGCGAGCGTGCTGGTAAGAGTAGATGGACAGGACAAGAGGTACATGACTGGTGTTGGGCGAGCAAAGATGGGGAGATTTGGATCGTCGGTCCGACCTACGATCTGGCGCGCGGGGACTTCCTGCACGCCCTCACCGTGGCCGGGGCGACCGGCATCCTCCTGCCGGGCTCAGTATCCACGCCCGCCCAGGGGCAATGCCAGTTCACCACGGTCACTGGCGTCAGGGTCGTTACCCGGACCAGCAAAGACCCGGAGACTTTGGCATCTATCGCGCCCATCGGGATCGCCATGGCCGAGGCTGCACAGCAGAGCCTTGAGGTCTACCTGCGACTGCGGGGGAGGGTGGCCGAGCGCCGCGGCCCCATGGTACTCAGTGGGACGTTTGAAGGCTCCCTCGGCTGGTATCCCGAACTGTGGACCCGCTGGCAGGCGGCCAACCCGGATGAGGGGCGATCTTTCAGCATTCCTTCCTGGGCGAACCGGACGATCTACCCAGGAGGGCGCCAGGACCCGGAGATACTCGGCTTGGAGCGCATCACCCCTGCGGACTTGTTCATGGAACGCTACGGGGCGATCCCCTGCAAGCCTGCAACGCTGGTATTCAAAGAGTTCGGCTATCTCACCCACGTTCGGGAGCTATCCTTCAATCCAGCCTGGCCGGTGCAACTGTGGATCGACCCAGGGTATGCGGGAGCGTATGCCGTGTTAGCTGTACAGTTCGACCGCTCGACGATCCCGGCAACCGTGCGCCACTTCGATGAAGTGTACGAGCATGGCGTCGTGAGCGCGGACATCATCGAGATGTGCAAGGCCCGGGAGTGGTGGCCCTCCGTGCGCCAGGTCGTGATGGACGTGGCCGGCAGGCAACACCACGCCCAGGAATCGCACTACGAGACGTGGCGCCGCCTCGCCGGGCTCGTGCCCATGGGTCAGCCGGTGGGCATTGCGAACGTGCCGCAGGGCACCACCTGATTTGACAAACACGCTCCGCGGGCTTAAAAGAGTGCGCATCGCAGCAGCATAGGAGGATGAACCCGATGGCAGCTCACCCCCAACCCGCTCCCCTCCGCGCCGGCGCGGCGCAGGTAGAGATCACCCCGCCCATGGGCACCCAGATCGCGGGCGATATCGGCCGCCGCCGGCCCGCCGAACTGCTGGTCGATCCACTGTACGCCAGGGCGCTGGTGCTGGAGGCGGGCGAGCGCAAGGTGTGTATCCTCTCGCTGGACCTCGCCGGGGTGAGCGGCGCGTACGCCCAGAAGATCCGGGAGGGCATCGGCGGTCGCTGCGGCATCGACCCGCGCGCGGTGATGGTGCACACCACGCAGAGCCACGCGGCGCCCGCGCTGGGGCATGGCGCGGTGATCGCGGACACCCCCCATATACCGCCCCAGCTCTCCTGGCTGCGGGGCTCGGACGAGCGCTACATGGCCCTGGCCATGGAGCCCATCATAGATGCGGCTAGACGGGCCAACGCGGCGTTGGAGCCCGCCTGCATCGGCGCGGCCAGCGGCCTGGAGGGGCGCGTGGCCTTTAACCGGCGCTTTGTGATGCGCGATGGCTCCGTGCGCACCCACCCTCGCAGCGGCGACCCCCACATCCGCTACGCCGAGGGGCCCATCGACCCCGAGCTGGGCGTGGTGGCCATCAGCACGGAGTCGTTGCGCATGCTGGCCCTGCTCCTGCACTACACCTGTCACCCCGTGCACGGTTACCCCCAACGTTGGATCTCGGCGGGGTGGCCCGGCGCGTGGTGCAACGGCATGAAGGATCTCTGTGGGCCCTCCTGCGTGCCCCTGGTGCTCAACGGCTGTTGCGGCAACATCCACCACGCCAACCACCTGGACCCCTCCTACGTGGACGATTTCCGGCGCATGGGCCGCCTGCTCACCGAGACCA
>CAYQDH010000635.1:0-2976 GCA_964416075.1 uncultured Anaerolineales bacterium
TAGGGCGCACCAGGATTTGGCGGCCGCCGCGCTGTTTGACGACGCGCTCCTGGAACGTGTGCTGGGCGAGGGGCTCTCCGGGGGGCGCGAGAGCGACGAGAGTACAAAGACCGAAATCGACGCAACGGGGCCTCTAGGAGAGCGCTACTTTACGGAGACGACCTTCGATCTCTTGTCGCAGCTCCAGCAGGACCCCACGGCCGCCTTTTACCAAGCCCACAAGGCCCAATTCGTGCAGAGCGTGGAACGGCCGCTCCAAGCGCTCTTCTCCGACTTGGCGTCCCAGTTGCCTCCCCAAGCCGCCGGGTTCTTGGAGACCGAGAAGGGCATCTTTGCGCGGATTCTCAAGAATGACTATGGGCGGGGTGGCGCCTGGCCCTACTACTGGGGAGCGTTTTACCCCAAGGGCGGTAAGCGGACGACCGGCGCACAATTGTATGTCACGGTCGACGCCGAGGGACTGCGCTACGGTTTCTCCATCGGCGAGTATGGCCCAGAGACGCACTCGCGATTCCAGCGCAATGTGGCGGCGCAGCGCGCGACCGGCGATCCCGTTGGCGAGGCACTGGGGAGCGACCTGACGTTTTCCTACGAGTCGGACGAATTGGCCGCGGATACCTACGAATCGTGGCTGGCGCAGGGCTTGGACGACCCCCGCGTGTACGTTGCGTTGCCGCCGGAGAACGTGATTGGCCTGTCCAAGGATCAGGTACGAGACCGGGTGGCCGACGTGTTTAGCCAACTCTTTCCCTTGGTACTGCTGGCCACACTGGACGATCCCATGCCCGCGATTCGGAGATATCTGGGGGATGTCGATCCAGAGGTCGAGCGACCGCCCGCTTATACGCTGGAGCAATGCGTCGAGGACACCGGAATCGCCCTGGCAACGCTGGAGGGCTGGCTGCGCGCTCTGGAGCGCAAGAAGCAGATCATCCTCTCCGGGCCGCCAGGGACGGGCAAGACGTTCCTGGCCCAGGCGCTGGCCCGGCACCTGGTGGGGGGAACGGATGGGCTCTCGGAGATCGTGCAGCTACATCCGGCCTATGCCTACGAAGATTTTGTGCAGGGGATTCGGCCCCAGTCGGGGGCCGACGGCGCCCTATCCTACCCCGTGGCGCCGGGGCGGTTCCTGCGCTTCTGCGAGGAGGCGCGGCAGCGCCAGGGCCCCTGCGTGTTGATCATCGACGAGATCAATCGCGCCAACCTGGCGCGCGTGTTTGGGGAGCTGATGTTCCTGCTGGAGTACCGCGGCCAATCGGTGCCGCTGGCGGTGGACGGGAAGCCGTTCTCCATCCCGGCCAACGTGCGGCTGATCGGGACGATGAACACCGCGGACCGCTCGATCGCCCTAGTGGACCACGCCTTGCGGCGGCGATTCGCCTTTGTCGAGGTTGCGCCCGACTATGAAGTGCTGCGCAAGTGGCACGAGCGCCACGGCGGGTTCCCCACCAAAGGGCTCATCGACCTGCTCAAGGATGTCAACGCGCGTATCGGCGATCATAACTATTCGGTGGGTATCTCCTTTTTCCTGCACGACGATTTGAAGGTGCAGCTCAAGGATATCTGGGAGATGGAGATCCTACCGTACTTGGAGGAGTATTTCTTTGATCGCGCCTCAGTTGTGCACGAGTTTTGGTGGGACAAGATCAAGGACAAGGTGATGGCCCCCGCATGAACACACCGCGTATCATCGAGCTAACCGAATACGGGTCGGTCGAGCTAGAGTCCCACCAACTCTCCCGCGAGGTCGCCGAATCGATCATGCGCTCTTACAACAGCCAGGTTCACGTGGAGCGAGCGTGGTATCCCGAGGATCACTGGCGGCTGACGGCGCAGGGCTGGGTGGGGTTCATCCCCGTGGCGCCCGATCTGCACCTGGCCCTGCAGCCCAAGGTCAAGGCAAACCTGTTCGATGCTGGAACTGGCCTACCAGGTGGGCCAGTTCCTCCCCCAAGAGATCGTGCAGGTGGGCTCGCTACAGGAGCTGTACGAGCGCCTCTCCAAGGTCCTGGCGCAGCGTGTGATGGATCGTGGGCGCAAGGGTTTCTACCGTTCCTACATATCACTGGAGGAGCAACTGCCCTACGTGCGAGGGCGCATGGATATGCGTCGTGTAGCCCAGGCGCCGTGGGACGCGCGGCTGCATTGCCAGTACCAAGAGCATACCGCCGACCTGGAGGATAACCAGATCCTGGCCTGGACGCTGTACACGATCGCGCGCAGTGGTTTGAACACGGAGCTCTCGTTGCCCACGGTGCGCCAGGCCTTCCGCCAGGTGGGCCACCTGGTGACCCTGGAGGCCAAGGAGGCACGGTGTTGCCTGGGGCGCCTCTATCACCGCTTGAACAGCGACTATGCCTCGATGCATGCGCTGTGCCGTTTCTTCCTGGAGAACAGCGGCCCCGTGCACCGAGTGGGCGAGAACGCCATGGTGCCTTTTCTCATCGACATGGACAGGCTGTTCGAGGTCTTTGTGGCCGAATGGCTGAGGCGGCGCGACTTGCCGGGGCGAGTGGTCAAGGTCCAGGAGCCATTTACCTGGGATGAGGTGAACCGGTTTGGCTCCCATGTCGACCTGGTGATCGAGGACGCTGCCGGGCGGCCGCGCTGCGTCCTGGATACCAAATACGTGGCGGGCGTGGATCCGGCACCTGACGATGTGCACCAGATCGTCTTCTATGCGCAGGGTCTGGGCTGCCATGAGGCGGTGTTGGTCTACCCGGAGCCCCTGGTGCACCCCTCGGATACGTGGGTGGGCGATATCCACCTGCGGACGCTGACGTTTGATATCGGGGGAGACCTGGATGTGGCAGGAGAAACATTTCTCCGTCGACTAGCCGATATCCTCCGGGTATAGGATGCGGCACGGGTTGGCCTGCTAGCTACCTGGCACCGCGCCTCTCGCCCGGCCAACTGCGTGATGCTTTGGCGGGGCGATATTCCCGTGCGGCGGACGCTGATACGGGTCAACCTGCC
>CAYQDH010000636.1:0-2966 GCA_964416075.1 uncultured Anaerolineales bacterium
TGCTGCTGGTACTCAAGCTGAGTATCATGAACACCATTCCAGATACTGAGGGAGTACTGTCCATGAACCATCGTGAACGCGTGCTTGCCGCCTATGCCCATCGCGAGCCCGACCGCGTGCCGCGCTACGCCAGCCTCACCCCGGGTGTGCTGGATGAGTTCCGCCGCCGCACCGGCCAGGATAATCCCTCTCATTACTGGGACTGGGACTTAAGTCATGTGGGGTTCCGTCGTCCCGACCCTTTACCCGACCTGCACGCCCGCTTTGGGCGCTACTTCCAGGGCCGGGAGGTGGAATGGACCCTGGACTGGGGCAAGAGCGACTATCCACCCGAATGGGGCGTGGCCACCCGCTCGGCGCACTATTACCACCTGGCCGCGCCCGTTCCTCCGATGGTCGCCTTCAGCAGCGTCGAGGAGCTTCAGGCCTACCCCTTCCCCGATTATGTCGGGGAATGGCGACACGACCACCTGGAGAGCGATGTGCAGCAGATCAAGGACGAGGGATACCCCGTAGAAGCGTCTGTGGGTTGGATCTTCCAGACCGCCTGGACCTTGCGCTCCGAGGTCAAGCTGTTCGAGGATTTCTACGATTGGCCCGAGTTCGCCGAGGCGCTGCTGGATCGTATCCTGCAGGTGCGCATCGCCCAAGGCGTCCGCCTGGCGGAGGCCGGCGTCGACACCATCGCCATGAACGACGACATCGGCAGCCAAAAGGGGATGATCCTTAGCCCGGCCATGTGGCGCCGCTGGCTCAAGCCCCGCGTGGCCGCGCTCATCGCGGCGGTGCGCCACGTGAACCCGCAGATCCACTTTCGCTACCACTCGGATGGTTATTACCTGCCGGTCATCCCCGACCTGATCGAGATCGGCGTCTCGGTGCTGACCACGGTACAGCCCGAGGCGATGGACGTGTACGAGATCAAGCGCCGCTTCGGTCAGCAGGTGGTGTTGGATGGCACCCTCGGGCTACAGAGCGAGCTGATGCACGGCAGCCCCGATGAGATGCGCGCCAAGGTCAAGGCGCAATGCGAGGGCTTGATGCCCGGCGGAGGCTGGATCGCTTCACCCGGCAATGGGATCACGCCGGACGTGCCCTGGGACAACCTGGTAGCGATGTTCGAAGCGCTGGACGAATACGGGCAGTACAAATAGATTGGTGAAGAGCGGGGCCAGCAATAGCTGGCTCCGCCGTTGACCCTGGTTACTGCTGAAAGATCGGCCGCGCCTGATCCTGGGCTTCGGTCAGCGCGTCCAGGGGATCGAGATCCTCCGCGATGACGCGTTGGACGGCGCTAATAAACAACCCACCGACCTGCTGCAGGGCATTGCCCTCATCGTCGCCGGGCACGATAATGATCTGGCCGGAAAAGGCCTCGGTTACATCCGCCACCTTCTTGTCCAGCGATCTCAGGTATGCCTCGCCCTGCGCCAGAGAGCGTCGAGGTGGCAATTGCCGGCCTGACGCCTCCCATTGGTCGGCGAGGTAGCGTAGAAACGTCGCCGCTTCGGCGGGGTACTTGCACTCTTTGGTCACAAAGTAGCCGGTCACGTCGCCCAGCTCGAGGCTGGCCTGATCTTTGGGCATCGGCCTCATGGTCCACTTGTATTCCCATTCCATACGCCCAACAAAGCCTCCCCGCATGCCATAGGTCTGGAACCACACCCCACAGGCGCCTCTCAGGGCGGCCTCCCAAATGCCGCCCCGGCTAAAGGATTGGCGCACCACCTCCGGGTCGGGCGCCACGCCATAAAGCGTAAACAGATCGGCATACCATTGCACCGCTTCCACCGTCTCCGGGTCATCGAAGATGGCCTGCGTGGGATTGGTCAGATCATCCACGATCCTGCCCCCGTTCAGGTAGACGAACAACACCGGGTCCATGCTCTCGGGCGTAGAACAGAACCCGAATAGGTGTGGGACGGTCAGTTGGGGCGATCCGTCGGGGTAGTTCACCTTCTGCGTCAAAACCAGAAAATCATCCACCGTCCAGTCGGTGGGCGGCTCGGCCACATTTAGCGCATCGAGATGGTCCTTGTTGACATAGGCCACCGTCAGGTCCATGCCCGCGGGCACCCCCCACTGCTGGCCATCCAGGGCGAAGGCCTCCCAGGTTCCCGGGTAATAGTCATCCTCGATCGGCGACCATTGGGCTTCCAGGAGGTCGCCGACGGGCATGAGCAGGCCTTCTTTGGCGTCCTGGAGGGCGCGGCGGTCATCCTGGTAGATATCCACACCAATAACACGCACGGTCTGCTCCATGCCGGCACCCCCGAATTGCTCCACCTCGATGGGCTCGATCTTGATGCGAGGGTACTGCTCCTGGAAATCCTCGAGCAGAGGAGCATAGTTCACTTCATCTTTGGTATAGGCGAAGCGCAGGGTTACCGGCTGGAGCGTGGGTTCCGTTCTGCTGCTAGGCGAGCCCGCGCAACCGACAAGCAGGATCATGAAAAGGGTCAAGATGGCGTAACGGCCTAGTTTCATGGGGGTCCCTCGGACAACAAGGCAGGATGCGTCTATGGTGGCTCCCGAAGACGCTCGCTCGGCGGCCGATCGTGGCGCTATCGTACCATGATGCATGGACTAATTCAAGCGGACCGCGGCCTGGCGCAGGGCCTTGCCACTGTGACCTCCTCTGGGCGCTATGCCTGCGGAGCAGCGACTCGGCTCCGTCTTATGGGGAATTCTGCTGGGGGCGTTGCCGTCAAGCGACCTTGGCCACGGCGGGCTCCGCGGCACGGTCGCCGTCCGCGGGAGGAGCGCCGCGCAGAACTCGGGCCGCGCGCAGGGCGCGTTGTTGCCAGGTGCTGGGGCGGAAGCGCCACCACAAGAGGATCAGCCGGGTGAGCCAGTCCAGGGCCATGGAAAGGTACACCCCCTGCAAGCCCCAGCCCAGCGTGGTGGCGGCCAAGATCGAGAGGGGCACTCGCACACAAATGGCGCCCACTCCGGTGATCCACATC
>CAYQDH010000637.1:0-2956 GCA_964416075.1 uncultured Anaerolineales bacterium
CAGCTCGCGGGTATATTGGCGCAGTGCGACCACCAGCAGGAACACAAAGAGCGAGGGCAGAAGCAGCAGCTCCATGCGGATCGTGCTGATCGTCGCCAGCGGTATCACAGTCGACATCAGCGAGTCAAAGATCATCCATAGTCCAGGGCTGGCCATGTAATTGATCTGGCGGACATCGTTCGTGGCGCGCGCCATCAGGTCGCCCACGCGCTGCCGGCCGTGGAAGGTGAGACTCTTGCCCAACAGGCTAATATAGAGCTCGTCGCGGCAATTCCGCTCCAGCAGCTGCGCCAGGGTTTCCATGCAAGCGGCGCGCGCCAGGCTCATGATCGCCGACAGGAGCCAGGCGCCGCCGATCATCAAGCACACCCTAACCAGGGCCTGGAGGAGCGGCTGGACCTCTTCTGCCCAGCGAAACGCTTGCCCGACCAGCAGGCTGGAGTAGCTCATCAGCGCGTTGGCGATGATGGTAAAGACCACCATCCCCAGAGGCAGGATGGGATAGCGCAGGGCATGGGAGATCAGCCAGCGAAGCGGGCCGGAACGGTTGTAGCGATGTTCGTTCGCCAGCGTGAACTCGCGATTGCTCAAGAGATCCTCCCGAAAAGGTGTATGGCGCACGGCGTATTCTAAGCGCTCTACGCGCTGCTGCAAACCCCTGGCTGGTCGCCTACAGACACTAGGCAAGTCCGTGCGGCCAAGGAATTGGGGGCAAACGGGGTGGCTTGTCGCGCCGTGATTCGGCGGAGAGGGTCGATCCGTGTTACATCAGTCCATTCAAGAGCGCTTAGAGCGCAATACCAGGGGCAGCCTCAGGGAGCGGAAGGGCTGGCCCGCATCGTAGGCGTATTTGAGATCGCCGTTGATGGCGTCGTGGTAGCTGATGTGGATGCCCTGGGCGGAGTCCATATCCATGGAGAGATACTGGCCCACGTCAGGGTCCGAATCCACCCAGGCGATGTGCCAGCCGCCGGCGTCGCGATGGGCGTATTTGACGTCGCGATGGGTCTCGTCCCAGTAAGCGATGTGTGGCCGATCAAAGGGGTCCAGGGCCAGGGAGGCATAGGCGCCCACGTTGTGATCGGGACTGGCGTCCAGGGTGATGACATCCCAGCCCGTCGGGTTGCGATAGGCGTAGCGCAGGTCCTCCCCGCTAAAGGCGATGTGCGGGCGACCCGCACGATCCAGCTTCAGGGAGGGGTAGCCGCCGTAATAGGGGCCATGGCCCACCCGCTGGGTATGCCAGCCCTTGGCGTCCTTGTACCGGTAATAGAGCGCGCAGTAGGGGTAGCCGGTGGTCTCCTGGTAGGCGATATGCGGATAGCCGCCACTATCGAGAGCCAGGGAGCTGCGCTCGGCCCCCGGGCCGGTCCGCGCCACCGTCTCCGCCAGCCAGGCGCCGTTGGCGTAATGACCATACTTGAACGTTGCGCTGGTCGCGTCATAGTAGGTGATGTGCGGAGACTGCGCGCCATCCAACGCCAGCGAAGGGTAATGGCCGACGTCGCCATGGTTGTCCAGGACGGCGATGTGCCATCCGGAGCGATCCTGGCGGGCATATTTCAGCGCGCTATTCGTCGCGTCATAGTAGGCGATGTGGGGATTGCCCTGGGCGTCGAGGGCCAGCGAGGTGTCATAGCCGACGTCGCCCTGGTCATCGACCCGCCGGATATCCCAGACGGTGGCCACGCGACGGGCATAGTAGAGGGCGCCCTCGCGATAGTAGCTCATGTGGGGCGTGTTGCGCTGGTCGGTCGCCAGGGAGGCGTGCAGGCCCACCTGGCCGCCGCGATCCACCACCTCGATCCGCCAGCCGGACGGGCCGCCGGTGGCGTACTTGAGCGCGCTGCGGGCATAGTCGTAGTAGCTGATATGCACCCGGCTCGCGGCGTCGAGGACCAGCGACGTATAGCCGCCCACCTCCTTCTCGCCATCGACCACACTGGCGTGCCACCCCCCATCGTCGCGATAGGCGTATTTGAGCAGGCCGTCCGCGCCGCCGCGATAGCTGACGTGCGGCCGCCCGCCGGGATCCAGGACCAGGGAGACGTCGGTGCCCGAAGAGTCCCAATCCGCGACCTCCAGGCGCCAGACGGCCTTGACCCTGCGCGCGTACTTTAATCGGTGATTACCCTTGTCGCTGTAGGCGAGGTGCGGGTCGCCCGCCGCGTCGAGGACCACCGAGATGAAGGAGCCCAGGTCGCCACTATCGTCCACCCGTTGGGTCAGCCAGCCGGAGGGGGTGCGGTAGGCGATGTTCAGGTCGCTGGGGGAGACCTTTTGGCCATAGGCGATGAGGGGCTCGCCCGCTGGGGTGACAGCCAGGCACCATTGGCGCAGCGCCAGGGAGGGATGGGCCACCTGCATGTGCCAGCCGGCGGCATCGCGATAGGCGTAGCGCAGCTCCATGCCAGAGGTGGAGTAGGCCACATGGGGGCGATCGCGGCCATCCAGGGCCAGGGAGGGCTGCAAGCCCTGGGGATCGATCACCTCGCCATGCCAACCCGCGGCGTCGCGGTAGATATAGCGGGCGCCGTCCCCGGCGTGATAGGTGATGTGCGGGTAACCGGCGCGGTCCAGCACCAGGGAGGCGCTGCCCCCGGCGTTAAAGCGGTCATCGAGGGTCTCGATGTTCCACGGCCCCGCGGTCTCGGCGGCGTCGCTGACGGCGTCGCTGACGGCATAGTAGAGATGATCGTAGCCATAGGCGATGTGCGCGCGCCCCTGCTCGTCGATCGCCAGGCTGCGGTGGGTCATCCAGCCAAAGGTCTTGAGGCCATCGATGCGCTCGATGCTCCAGCCCTCGGCACGCGCGGCGGGAGGGCTCGAGCCCAGGGCGAGGGCCAGCTGCGCGAGGAGGAGCAGGATGGTGAGGAGGGGATAGCGGGTTGTATACGCTCGAGCGCGCCGCGATCTGCTGGGCGATGCTAACATTCGTCTCACCTGGGACAAGGCC
>CAYQDH010000638.1:0-2953 GCA_964416075.1 uncultured Anaerolineales bacterium
CCGGGCATAGTTGAGTTTTACATTATCCTCGGGGGGCAGGCCTGCACGCACTGAGACGGGAAGAGGGTCGGGATAGGTGCCGTAATAAGCCTGCCAAGCGCGCCGATAAGCGACCAAACGCTCGTGGTCGTCCGCGAGCACGCGCTGCATAAAAAGATCCCGCAAGAGGTTGGCGATGGCCATCCTGTGCACTCCTCAGCTGGGCCTCGGGCCTTGCCCCGCGGCTCAATAAGAATCGAACGTATGTTCTATTCTCATTATAGCATGCGGATTGCACAAGCGCTTTGCGCTATCTCTGAGAAAGCCTCCGCGCATTCAGGTCGCTAGCGCCGAACGCGGCTGACAACATCCTTTGGGCTGACAAGAAACCCAATTTGCAGTAGAATCCAGGTAAATGAGGCAGCTCGCCCAACTGTGCAAGCCACAGGCGTGATGCCCACACGATCTTTCTTGGTGCCCTGGCACCGGTCTTAACTGCCCCGACTTGTTAGGTAGCTTTCCTTCAGACGGGGGTAATAACATGGCCAAGATCGTCTCTATCCATTCCTTTCGCGGTGGCACGGGCAAATCGAACCTAACCGCCAACCTGACGGCCCTCATCGCCCAATCTGGCAAGCGGGTGGGCGTCATCGACACCGACATCCAATCCCCGGGGATCCACGTCCTCTTTGGGTTGGACGAGGACAAGATGACCTTGGCCCTGAACGATTACCTGTGGAACAAGTGCTCCATCGAGCAGGCGGCCTACGATGTGACCCCAGTGCTGCGCGGCACGGAAAAGACCGGGGGTGCCGCCTATCTCATCCCTTCGAGCATCCGCGCCGGCGAGATCGCCCGCGTGTTGCGCGAGGGCTACGATGTAGGCCTGCTCAACGAAGGCTTTCACGACCTGGTCCAGCACCTCCATCTGGACTATCTGCTCATCGACACCCACCCCGGCTTGAACGAGGAGACTCTCCTGTCCATCGCCATCTCCGATGCCCTGTTGATCATCCTGCGCCCCGACCAGCAAGACTACCAGGGCACCGCCGTCACCGTGGAGGTGGCTCGGCGGCTGGACGTGCCCTGGCTGCGCCTGGTGGTGAACAAGGTACTCCCCTCCTATGAGGAGGCCGCCATCCGGCAGCAGGTGGAGGGTACGTACGGGGCGCCCGTGGCGGGGATCATGCCCGAGAGTCCGGATATGCTGCGCCTCGGCTCCAGCGATGTCTTTTGCCTCGTCTATCCCGATCATCCACTCACCGCTCGCGTGCGCGAGATCGCTGCCCAGCTACTGGGCTAGCCGGTTACTGGGCAGCCCAGCTACTGGGCGGCCCAGCTACTGGGCTGCCGAGTTACTGGGCCGCCCAGCATCTCGGCCAGGAGGACGCCATGGGCAAGAGAGAGTTCCTCGACCGCATCCGGGTAGAGCTCGACGGCGGCGAAAGGGCCGCCGGTCTGAGCCTCGCCGAGCTGCTGGCCCTCCCCGATCCCCAGCGTGGGCTGGCGAACTGGATCATGCGCGAGGGCGAGGTGGACCTGGCCGCCGTATCCGCCAGGTTGGGCCAAAGCGAAGAGCAGGCACGGGCCTTCCTGGCCGATCTGGTGTCCCGCGGATTCCTGCGCGAGGTGGAGGTCCGCGGGCGCTTGCTCTATCAGATGCGCCTGGGCCGCAAGCGCGGCCGGGAGTTGCCGGCGAATCTCTGGCAGGCTCTCGACGATAAGACGGAGCGCTAAGGAGGAAAACTATGGCAGCACTCGCCGGTCACATCCTGGTCGTCGACGACAACCGCCTGAACCGCATGAAACTGGCGCGAGGACTGCAAGAGGAGGGCCACACCGTGGCAGCGGCGGCGGATGGGCGGCAGGCGCTGGAGATGCTGCGCGCTGAGCCTTACGACCTGGTGTTGCTCGATATCCTGATGCCCGAAGTGGACGGCTACCAGGTCCTCGAGCAGATGAAACAGGATTCTGCCCTGCGCGAGGTGCCGGTGATCGTCATCTCGGCAGTCGAAGAGATGGATAGCGTGGTGCGTTGCATCGAGATGGGTGCCGAGGACTATCTGCTCAAGTCCTTCGATCCGGTGCTGCTCAGGGCGCGCACTGGGGCCTGCCTGGAAAAAAAGCACTGGCGCGACCTGGAACTGGAATACCTGCGCCAGGTGGACTCTCTGACGGACGCCGCTCTCGCGCTGGAGACGGGCGACTTTAGCCCGGAGACCCTATCCGCCGTGGCCGCGCGCCCCGATGCCCTGGGGCACTTGGGCCGCGTTTTCCAACGCATGGCCAACGAAGTCAGGGCTCGCGAGGAGCGCCTGCAGCGCGAGGTGCAGGCCCTGCGCATCCAGATCGACCAGCGCAAAAAAGACCGCCAGGTGGCCGAGATCACCGAGACCGATTATTTCCGCCAATTGCAGGAAAAAGCCCAGCTCTTGCGCGCGCGCAAGGAGGACCGATCATGAACAGCCTCCCCTCCTCCGCCGACCCTGGCGCTGCCGACCGTGACGCCGCCGACCGTGGCGCCGCCGACACGGATGCGCTTGCGCTACCCCCTCTGCCCGAGCGCATGGTGGGGCGGCCCTTCGGCGTCGACGAGGCGGGCCGCAGCGTGGTGCACACCCAAGGGCACATCATCCGCGGCGCGGTGGAGTATATGCTCGAATGCGTGGAGCGGCGCGCCGCCGAGACGTTGCTCTCGGAGGCAAGCGGCGCCAACGCCGGCGACGCCGTCCCCGGCGCCGAGCAGTGGGAGGGCCGCCTCGCCCAGGTGCGCCGAGAGGCGCTGGAACAGTTGGCGGCCCGCCTCAACGCGGCCATCCCCGACCCGGCCTACCATGTCACGGGCGAGTACCTTCTCAATGACGCTCACGGCTACTCGCTCGAGTTCGATGTCTTTCTCTGCGAGGTCTGCCGCCAGATGTCGGGCGATCCGCGCTACCATTTCAACCGCGCCAGCAAGACGATCCCGGCCGCT
>CAYQDH010000639.1:0-2935 GCA_964416075.1 uncultured Anaerolineales bacterium
GACAAGATTTACTCGGCTCGCTGCGAGCCGCGGATGATCAGGATTAGGAAGGGAGAGAAGAGCCATTTCTTTTCCCCATCCTGTGAATCCTGTTAATCCTGTCCAAATGTCTCGATAACACATGTTGGCGCGAGTACTGAGGTCTGGAAAGGACTGATAATGGTATCGGACTCGGCGCAGAGCTATTCCCAGATTCTAGTGGGCCAGACTATGGTTGGCGCCATCGGCCTGCAGGAGATCATGGAGGCCCTCCGAGCCGAGGGCCTCACCGCCGAGAGCCCCGAGGCTGGCTTGCGCCTCTTGCGCGCCTTCCAGGAGCACAACTACCTTCCCGCCGCCGCCTTTACCCTTTACGAGCAGGCGCTGCTGCGCGAGTTCCGCGCCTATCTGAAGGCCAAAGCGACGGGCCAGGGCGAGCGCCGCTGGCGCGATCCCCACAAGGAGCACAAGCCCTGGTATCCCACCCTCTTTGCCGACAAATGCAACGCTTGCGGCGAGTGCCTGCGCGTCTGCCCGGCCAACGTGTGGGGCTGGAACGCCGACAAGAGCAAAGCCGTCGTCATGGAGCCCTACGAATGCGTGCCCGGCTGCGAGCTCTGCGCCCGGGCCTGCCGGCCCCACGCCATCATCCTCCCCCCGCGCTCCCTGCTGCACCAGCGCGTGGAAGACCAGGAGCGCCGGCGCTGAACACATAACAACGAATCGAGCCGTGAGGGCTCTTGCAGGCCGTCAGCTGAATCCTCTGCATAGGCTGTCATGTCCGGGCCCCGCCTCTCCCTGTGCAAGGTCGCCACATGCACGATGGGCGAAGGAACCGGGATACGTGTGTTTCGTGCCAGACCCATCTTGTCACTGCGCCGGGGACTGGGCGAAGGAACCGGGATACGCGCGTTGTGTGCCGGATGGGTCTTGCTGCCGGTTCCTTGCGCCCCTACAGAAAACCGCATCCTTGAATAACAGACCACATCTCGTAGGGGTGAATGATGGCCGGTAGACCCTTGCTCTGGCGCTCTACGCGCTTTCGGGCCATCATTCACCCTCTTCGTTGCCTGCGGCTTTCGATTTCCGTGCTGGGTCAGCCTCCCAGTAGCGTGCAAATCTGCTCCAGGTCTTTCGGGTCTACCGTCGAGTTCTTGCCCACCCACTTGCCGCCCGGTATCTGCCGGCCTGCGACCTGCAGGACCGTGCCATACCCCGGCACTCTGATGCCCGTGGACAATCCTTCGGCGCTTAGTATGTTCCAATCCGCATCGAACAGGATCGTGCCGTTGAATGGTCCACTCAGGACGACGTCGGGGTGCGCCGGGTTATACCATTCATCAATGCCCTGATAGTGCGCCCGAATACGCAGCAGGTCCCCTTTGTTGTCGTAATAATAGATGTAGCGATAGGTGCCCACTTCGTGCTCGGTGAGGTCAAAGTTGGGGCATGGAGAAGGAACGAATGGCATATAGTCCAACTCGAAAGTGCCCGTCTCGAAAGAGGGAGGGGCGGCGGACGCTGGAACAACAGCCAGCAGCATCAGGGTTACCGCCAACAACAGGGCAATTCTTAGGGTCTTCATGATCTGTCTACTCCTCAATGGATGCTTCATCGTCAGCCACGCCTGACCAGAAAATAGGTCGGGGCCGTTGGTCGGCCCCTACGCCGTTTTGTTATCGGCCCATCATGTTGGCCGGGCACTATCCTCCTTTCTCCTCCCTTTGCGCCTGCGAAATCGGTCTTGGATCATCCAAGCCATCGCTGTACAATATAGCCGGGGGGTCTAAACAAACTATCAACGTATTGTATAGAGACACCACGCGGGTCTGCCCCGCCAAGGCTTGGCCGCACTCGTGGGGGTGATCTCTGGCCACGTCGCAGGAGTGGGCAGCCATGGCACGCCTCGACCTCTCCTTGCTGGGCGGCTTTTGGGTGCGGCTCGGCAGGCAGGACATAACCTGGTTCAAGTCGGACAAGACGCGCGCCTTGCTGGCGTACTTGGCCGTGGAGTCGGATCGCCCGCACCGGCGCGAGGAGTTGGCTGCGCTCCTGTGGCCCGAGCGCCCCGAAAGGGTGGCCCGCGCCAATCTCAGCCAGGCCCTCTACAACTTGCGCGCCACCTTGGGCGAGCGGGAACGCCCGCGAAAAGATGGACGAGCAGATCGCTCGGATGATCCATCCAGCGCCCCATCCCTATCGGAGCGCCTCGACTCGGCGCCTTGGTTGCTGGCAGCCGGGGAGGGCATCCGGCTCAACCCAGCCAATGACCATCGTGTCGACGTGGCTACCCTCGTCGTCCTCGTGCAGGAATGCCTGGGGCACACCCACGATCTGGGCGACGAATGTGATGCCTGCATACAGCGGCTTAGCGAGGCCGTGGCGCTGTACCACGGCCCCTTTCTGCAGGGCTTGTCTATCCCCGATAGCGTGCCTTACGAGGAGTGGGTCACCGCCCGGCGCGAGCAATTGCACCGCTTGGTCCTGGACGCGCTGCACCGCCTGGCCGCCGCCCACGAGCGTCGTGGCCAGTTCGCGCGCGCCCTGCCCCATGCCTGGCGGCAGGTGGAGCTGGACCCTTGGCGTGAGGAAGGACAGCGCCAGCTGATGCGCCTCCTGGCCCTCACGGGCCAGCGCAGCGCCGCCCTGGCGCAATACGAGGCCTGCCGCAAAGAGCTGGCCCAGGAACTGGGCGCCGAGCCCGACGCCGAGACCACGGCGCTCTATGATGCGATCCTCGTGGCGACGGGGAGCGGCTCCTCGTTGGTAGTCGCGCCGTCAGGCGCGTCTCCTCATGCTGCGAGCGGCTCTTCGTTCGTAGTGGCGCCGTCAGGCGCGTCCCCCCGTCTCCCCGTCACCGACTCTCCGCGTCCGCTCTTCGTGGCGCGCGAGCGTGAGCTAGCCCACCTCGACAGCTGGCTCCAGGAATCCTTGGTCGGCCAGGGCCGGGTCGGCT
>CAYQDH010000640.1:0-2932 GCA_964416075.1 uncultured Anaerolineales bacterium
GTCAACCTGCTGCCGCTCCCTGCTCTGGATGGCGGACGGGTGATCTTTGTGATCCTCGAATGGATACGCGGCGGGCGCAAGATAGCTCCTGAAAAAGAGGGCGCCGTGCATGCCATAGGAATGCTGCTCCTCATTGGGCTGATGGTGGTCGTCACCGTCATGGATTATATGCGCTACTTTGGCTAGCGCCTTAGTTTGGGTAGGTGAAAGCTATGTCTGAAGATCTGCAGCGCGCGCTCGAGAACCTAAAGGATGAGAGCCAGCCTCTCACTAGGCGCATCTTGTCTTTCTTCTCCGGTTTGCCTCGCGCCGATTCCGATGCCTTTATGCGCGTTCTGTCGGATCTGCCGGATGAACGCAGGCGCCGAGCCGTCGCCTTGATGCTGGAGTATGCCGAGGAAAGCTTTGAGCTCGACTTTGCATGGCTTTTTAGGCGGCTCCTTCCTCACAGCGACCCGTTGATCCGCCGTATGGCCGTCGAGGGCCTGTGGGAGGACGATAGCCGCGAGCTCGTCGAATCACTCCTGATTCTCCTGCTGCGCGATCCCGATCCTGCCGTGCGGGCGGCGGCCGCTACCTCTGTGGGGCGCTTTGTGTACATGGCCGAGTGCGAGGAACTGGATGAGCGCCGCTTCGACCTGGTCCGCCGAACCCTGGAGCGCGTGATCATGAACGCGCAGGAGGAGATCGAGGTGCGTAGGCGTGCTGTCGAGTCGATCGCCTATATTAACGACGACCCCGTACGTCGCATCATCGATCGCGCCTACTCTGATAGTGATCCACATATGCGCGAAAGCGCTGTCTTTGCCATGGGACGGAGCGCGGATATCATCTGGGCGGATACCGTGCTGGCCGAGCTTCAGTCCAAATCGCCAGCCATGCGCTACGAGGCCGCCCGTGCCACGGGAGAGATTCAGCTCAAACGGGCGGTGCCGGTGCTCGTCAGGATGGCCGAGGAGGACGACCCCGATCTACAGACTATAGCGGTCTGGTCGCTGGGCCAGATCGGTGGCGAGAGGGCTCAGGTAGCTTTGGAGCGCCTAGCAACCAGTGACGACCCGGCTGTCAGCCAGGCCGCTATAGAGGCCCTCGATGAGCTCGAGCTCGCCACACGTCCGTTCGACCTCCTTACCCACGAGGCCGACGGACTGGATCTGGTCGATAGCGAGCTGCAGGCCGAAGACGATGAGGAGGACCTTGTCGAATACGACTCTGATGAGGATGACGAGGACTGGTCCGATGACGTCCTTGATGTCTAGAGATGCACCGGGGCGAGCCCTGGGCCATTCCCTCCTCGGCTCTAGGTGCGCCATAGAGTGAGCGCCGATGGCTGCCCATTTTGTACAACAGTCCGAAACGCCCGGTGAGGAGCGCAAGAGATTGCGCGCCATCGTCCATGGCCGGGTTCAGGGCGTGAGTTTTCGCTATTACACGTGCGAACGTGCCGAAAATCTCGGCTTGGCGGGTTACGTGCGAAATCTCTGGGATCGTACGGTGGAAGTAGTGGCCGAAGGGCCCGAACGTGATCTCCAGGATCTCTTGTCCTGGCTGCACCAGGGCCCCGGCATGGCCCGCGTCACGCGTGTAGATACACAATGGCAACCTGCAACTGACCAATTCCAAACCTTTGAGGTGCGCTACTAGATGCGCAAGAATCCCGAGCGGGTCGCTTGGGGCGTCACTCTCTTGGCCTTTGCCATTTTTTGTTTGACCATCGTCGCCGTACCCCTCGGCATACGGTGGTATGTTCTCCATGCCGAAACCGAGCAAAAAGCTTTGGTCGAATCCTTGGTGGGTACCATCGTCCTTGAGCCGCCTGTGGGCTCGGGACCCATGCCTCTCAGCAAAGGCGAAAGCCGGGTCGTCGCCGAGGGCACCATCATCCGCGTAGATGAGACCTCCGAAGCCACCATCACCTTCTTCGACAACAGCTTTGCCCGTCTCTTCTCTGGGACCACCCTCCGTGTGGAGCGCCTGCGCGGTCCGCGCTATCGCTCCAGCCCTCTCCCCAGCAGCATTCGTCTCTACGTGCTGGGAGGCCGTCTGCGCATCGGTACCGCATTGTCCCTCGACACACCTCTCGATTTCGGCTTGGTCACCCTCCATGGCGAGGCCCTCCTCGATGCCGATGGCACGTACACTATCGATGTCACTAATAACGGCACAGAGATCAGCGCCTACCGCGGCCGTGCCCATGTCACGGCCCAGGGCGTTGGCCTCACGCTAGACGCCGCCCAACGCACCCAAATCATGCTCGACCAGGCGCCACAACCCGCGATGGGGTTATCGCGTAACCTGTTGGTCAATGGCGAGCTTAACGAGCCCTTGGAGACAGGCTGGCGCGTCTATACCGATCAGGGCGCCGATGGCGGTGAGGTAGATGGGACAGCCACTGTGGTGGTCGACGAGGGACGTCGCGCGGTTCGGTACTTGCGGGTCGGTGGCCAGGGTAACCACTGTGAGACGGTGTTGGAGCAGGTCCTGGATCAGCAGCTTCCCGATCCCCTCTCCTCACTGGTGGTGCGCGCCACCGTCAAGGTGCGCTACCAAAGCCTCTCCGGGGGCGGCTATCTCAGTTCCGAGTATCCCTTGATGATCCGGCTCACCTACCGGGATGTGTACGACAGCGAAGCCGAGTGGGTGCAGGGATTCTACTATCAGAACCTGTCCGGCAACCCGGCTACCCACGGTTTGCAGATCCCTCAGGACGGGTGGTACTTTTATGAATCGGGTAACCTGTTGGACAGCTTGCCCATTCGCCCATACAAGCTTGTCCGCTTGCGAGTCTACGCCTCAGGATGGGATTACGATAGCCTTCTCTCCGACATCAACCTGGTCGTCGAATAGGCCCAACGCCATCCTGTCATCCTGAGTCAACCATGGCGCGATGCGCCAATTGGGCTCGGATGACAGTCCTGTAGCGCAAGTTTTT
>CAYQDH010000641.1:0-2932 GCA_964416075.1 uncultured Anaerolineales bacterium
AGGAAAAGCTGCTACAGAACTGCGCCGATCTGGAAACGGAATATATCACCCGCATCATGCCCCAAAAGCTAGCCATGGATCTGCAGTACATCGCCGAGTGCTCCTTCTGGCTCGACATCAGGCTGCTGGCGCGCACGTTTCTGGCGATTTTCGAGGACGATCAAGCCGATTACGCTGGGCCAGTCCGGGAGCCGCTTCCGGCGACGACGCCAGCGGCCCATCGTCCAGGTCGCGACTGATGGAGGAGCAAGGCGCGTCCAAGGGCGGACGTTCTCAGCCAGTCTCTGCCGGTATGCCGGCGAAACGCGGCGCCCTGCTGAACAATGGTCGGGAGGAGAGGTAATGGAAATCAAGCGGACCCAGCATGATTGTCAGATCCCATGCTTGCAGGGAGTGGCCGAGGGTCGAGCGCCGGCGCCGCCCGCATCGCTGGCCCGGCGCATCAAGCTATTCATCCGCCGTCGCCTGAGCCCGAGCCAGGAAAGGACCCTCAAGTTGCGTAGCAACCGGTTGATGAACTGGCTGGCCAATCGGAAAGGAGCACCCACCAGGCCGGTGGTTGTGCCCGAGGCAATGGCCCCCCTTAAGAGTGGCGACCTAGTCCGCGTGCGCACCCAAGAGGAGATCGAAACCACGCTCAACAACTGGCGCCAGCTCAAGGGCTGTACCTTTATGCCGGAGATGGCCCGCTATTGCGGCACCACACAACGCGTGCTCAAGCCCATGCAGCGCTTTGTGGACGAGCGAGACCTGCGGGTCAAACGCTCAAAGGGAATCGTCCTTTTGGAAGGGGTGTGCTGCGAGGGTACGGCAGAATTTGGGCCGTGCGACCGGTCCTGTCATCTCTTTTGGCGCGAGGAGTGGTTAGAGAAGGTGGGCTGAGGACGTAGCCCTCGTATTCACAGCTACAGCCGGTGATAGAGTTCTTTATTGCATGAGAATAGGGGGACACGAATGTCAACTATCAGCAGGTTCGTCCCTCGCATCCGAAACGCGGTGGGCACGTGCGTTCGCCGTCGCAAGCATCTGGCCCGCGAGATGGTAGTGCGCATCCTCGCCGACGTGATCCTGGTTAATGCGGCATTGGCGTTGGCTTTTTGGCTCCGTTACACGTGGGAGTTGTCTGTAGAGCCGATATCGGCCACAGGTCCGGAGGTTTTCATCGCTTTTGTGTGGACCTATCTACGCACAGCTCCGATGCTGACAGCGATCAGCATCGCGGTCTTTGGCGCCCACGGCATCTATACCTATAACCGGACCTATCGGTTGCGCCACAAGATCGCCACGATCGCCGGGGCCGTCAGCGTGAGCTATCTCATTTTCGCCGCTTTGCTGCTTCTCTTGCGTGACGTGGTAGCCACTTCGCGTGGCGTCTTGCTGGGGGCCTGGGGGCTCACAATCTTTATGGTGGGCGGGGCGCGCTTGTCGTTAGCGCTGTGGTGGAACTCGTTGGACAAAGAACATCACTACCTGCCCACCCAGGCACCGACAGGGAATCCTCGGAACGTGCTCATCATCGGCGGCGCGGGCTATATCGGTTCCGCGCTGACAGCGCGACTGCTCGAACTGGGGTACCACGTGCGTGTGCTTGACTGTCTGCTCTACGGCGATCAAGCCATCACCGAGTTCTATAGCCATCCCAATTTCGAGCTGATACAGGGGGACCTGCGCCACGTGGACAGGGTGGTCGGCGCCACCAAGGGGATGGACGCGGCGGTGCACTTGGGGGCCATCGTGGGCGATTCAGCCTGCCAGGTGTGCGAGGATTTGACGGTGGAGATCAACCTGGAGGCCACGCGCACCATCGCCGAGGTGAGCAAAGGGTACGGCGTAGAGCGTTTCATCTTTGCGTCGACCTGCAGTGTGTATGGCGCCAGCGACGAGATCCTGGATGAGCGTTCCGCACTCAACCCCCTATCTTTGTATGCGCGCACCAAGCTGGCATCGGAGAAGGTGCTCCTCAGGCTGACAGAGGCCAGCTTTGCGCCGACCATCCTCCGTTTTGGCACCATCTATGGTCTCTCTGGCCGGCCGCGTTTTGACCTGGTGGTCAACCTGCTGGCAGCCAAAGCGATTCAGGAGGGCGAAGCGGGCATTTTCGGGGGCGCACAATGGCGGCCCCTGGTACACGTGCGTGATGTGGCCCAAGCTATCGTCCTCGCCCTACAAGCGCCACTCCATGAGGTGCGCGGACAGATCTATAACGTGGGATCTAACGAGCAGAACTACCAGATCGCTGACCTGGGACCCATCATCCAGCGCATGGTGCCTAACGCGCGCATCGTGACACAACCACAGGAGGATAACCGCAACTATCGCGTGCGCTTTGACAAGGTTCGTGATAGGCTCGGTTTTCGGCCCCAGTTCACGGTGGAGGATGGTGTGGCCGAGATCATCGGCGCGTTTGCTTCGGGCAAGATCCTCGACTATCGCGATCCGCGCTACAACAACTATGCCTATTTGAAATCGCACGGGGAGATACAGCGTGTCATGACAGAGGACGATGGTGCTGGCTGGCCTGAGCTGGCCATCACACCTTCTGCCACTCGCTAGAGAGTGTACAGGGGCTCGGGGACATCGTTCTGGCAATGGCCCCTGTGTGCCTCCGCTCCGTAAGAATGGCATAGAATCCACCCCTCTCTGAACAGAATTGGGTAGACTGGTGTTGTGTCTTTTCAGATTTCCTCTATAATGTTTTGCCAGTGCCCCATGGGCTCCCGTGGCTAGCTGATGGGCGGGCTCTTGCTTTCCAGTGCGCACCAGAGTAGAGGATAAACAGGGGTATACAGCAGCATGAAATCCACCTTATTGAGAATCATCGTGTTGTTGGCTCTCTTTATTGTTTCTCTATCGTCTTCATTTCCAGTCTCCTCGCAGACCACCAAGGTCGTGTACGTATCGCCATCGGGCAGTGATAGCAATGCCGGCACCG
>CAYQDH010000642.1:0-2930 GCA_964416075.1 uncultured Anaerolineales bacterium
TCTTTTGCCAAGGCCGAGATCACCTCGACATCCGCTTCCATGCCCAGGCGCAACTGGCTCGCCTGAGGATGTGGGTCGAGCGCGCCCAGCGTCCGGGCCGCGGGCACGCCATCCACCTCGCTGAGCACCGGGCTCACCCACATGACCTTCCCCGGCACGACCGCATCGGGCAGGGCGCGGAAACTGACCGAGATGGGGGTGCCCTCATCCACCAGCCCCAGGTCTTCCTCCTCGACGAAAAACTCGACCAAAAGGTCGCTGGTGCTGGCCAACCTTATGACGGGGTTGGTGGTGTTAACCTGTTCCCCCGCCGAGGCGCTGAGCTCCACCACGATGCCGTCAAAGGGAGCCCGCAGCTCGCTGCGCGCCAAGCGGTCGCGGGCCAGGTCGAGGTTCACTTGCGCCTGGCGCACCGCCAAATCGGCGGCCTCCAGATCGCGGGCGGCGCTATCCTCGGAGAGCTTGGCCAGCCCCTCTTGCGCCTGCTCCAGGCGCGCCTGGGTCGCGGCCAGGGCCTCCGCGTCGGGTCCGTCGTTCAGGTTTTCCCAACTCAGCTCAGCCTGGCGCAGCTGCGCCTCGGCGTTGGCCAGTTGGCCGCGCGCCGACTGAAGCTGCGCGTCGGCGGCCGCCAGCTCGGAGGGCGTGGGCCCCTGGCGCGCCACCTGCAGCTGAATCTCGGCGATGCGCACCTCTTCCTCGCCCTTTTGCACGTTGGCCTTGCCCAGGTCACACTCGGCGGTTGACCCGCCATTGTCGGCACGGCCACACGCCGCATCGCGCTGGGCCTGGGCGCCCCACAGCGCGTTCTTGGCCTGCTCCACGCGGCGTTCGGCGATCTCCACATCCTCGGGGTCGGGGCCGGCCCGCAAGCGCGCCAGGTTGGCCTGCGCGGAGGCCAGCGCCGCCGCGGCGGTGGTCACGCTGGCGCGTTGAGCATCCAGCGTGGCCTGGCTCGCGGCGAGCTCTTGCTCCGTGGATCCGGCCTGGAGATCCGCCAGGGCCGCCTCGGCCGCCCGCACGTTGGCCAAGGCCGCCGATCGCGCACTCGCGGTGGCCCCATCGCTCAGGTCCAGGCGTTTGAGCTCCGCCGAGCGCAGCGCGATCTCCGCCAGCTCCACGCTAGAGCGCGTCTCCACGTCATCGAGCCTGAGCAGCAGATCCCCCTTGGACACGGTTTGGCCGATGCCTACGGCCACCTCGGCCACGCGGCCCGCTGTACCCAAGCCCAGCGACACATCGTGCACCGCCGTCAGAGAGCCCGTGGCCTCGGTCGAGATCTTGATATCACCCACACGCACCATCGCCGTCTTGAAAGTGGGCGCGTCGTTGGCCGCGCTGGGCTTGAGAAAGCGGTCATACCCCAGCCATAGTCCCACCGCCAGAGCGATCGCCGCTGCACCCCATAGAATGTATTTTATGCCGAACTTGGTTTGCTTCATCGCTCGTTCCTCTCCTCAGAGTGTCTGCCGTCGCCCAGGCGCGGCCACCCTGGTGGACGATCCACCCTATCATTCATTATGCACCACAATTGTGGAGAAAGTGTGTAGAAAATATGGACAATTGACAGGCGGGGGAGTGCGATGGGTGACTGGGGTGCTATCCAGAGCTTACATGGATAAGCAGGATATCCAGGATAGGACACTAGGCCATATCCTGAGCATCCTGGATATCCATGTAGAGTTTCTCATTCCCCATGATGTGGGCCGCAAGTTTGGCAACTTGCGCTACGGGATCGTCAGTCGGTCCCCAGTGGCGCACGGCGCCATGGACGACGACTCAGCATGACAGCCGTGGCGAACCACGGTTGCCGTGCTAGAAATCGTAGCTAATCGACCAGCGCGCGGTCTGCCCGCCGGCGACGGTGGTCTCGTAATAGGGCTCGAAGGAAAAGGTGTTCACGTTGCCCCAGATGGGCATCCAGGCGGTGGGGTAATCCCAAGCCGCGGTGACCATGCCCAGGGTGGGATGGCGCTCGGCGGCCCAGGTGGAGGATCTCCGGCCCCTGCGCCCTGGCGCCATGCTGAGCAGCTGAAAGTGCCCCGCCCGCGTCCATTGGTGATCCGTCTTGCGGGCGATGAATCCGCTGGGGCATAGCTCATAGCCAGCGTTCTCGGGGAAGGACACGGGCACGCTGAACTTGACCACCTCGCCCCCCGCAGGCCAGGGGAAGAAGGGATGGGGGAACCACTGCAGCGGTATCTCGGCCTGGCCCATGTTCTGCAGCCACGTCTCGGAGCGCACGGTGCGATGGTGCAAGCTTACCTCACGGGTGAGGTTGAGCCCCCAGCCGGCGATATGCTGCATGGTGCTCATGACCACCGCATCCGGCTTGAGCACGACATTCCAGGGGCTGAATTCGCGCACGGTCATCCCCGCGCGAATATCCATCGAGCCGCGGCCCGGCTTGTCCACCAGGCCGACGCCGATGGCCAGCTCCACATCGCCGTCATCAGGCGTCAAACGGCGGCGAAACGACTCGGGCAAGCCCTGCCCGTCGAACACCGGCGGGGGGTCCTCGGCGGGGTAACCGGGGCCGGAGATCAGCGCCCCCAGGCGGGCATCCTCCACCTGGTGGATATAGCCCCCCGCGCAATAGCGCCCGCCCAGGCGCGCACGGTCGGCCACGGGGTCCAGGATCGCCACATTCAGCTGCTCGTTCTGCAGATGGTACATTTCGTCCTCCTTGGAATGGGTAGACAGTCATCGCCTGCCAGAGGGTGCGAGGGAACAAGCCGACGACTGATTGCTCCTACGGCTAGGAGTTGTATGCGGACACGCGGCGCGTGTCAAGCGGCAGAGCCATCACCCCAGGGCTTTGTCAAAGTCGCTGTCCCTGTGAGATCAGACGCAGATTACAGGGTCTGACTATAGTGCACGGGGATCCTTCCCTTCGGTCAGGATGACAGAATCGCGACAATGACAAAGCCCCG
>CAYQDH010000643.1:0-2914 GCA_964416075.1 uncultured Anaerolineales bacterium
GCTTCTACATGCCGCATAAAGCCATCATCCGGAATGGCATAGTGAGCTACGCCGCCGATGTAGGTAACCTCTGCCGGTTGCCCTTCTTCATTATAGACCAGCCCGGCGAACAGAGCCTGAGCCTCTAGCGTCTGGTTTGCCATCTTGCAGCTCCTAGATGAACCGAACAGACCCAACTGCACTGTTCCTTGGTCAAGATTATAGCCCAGCCTAGCAGCCATGTCAATGACTGCTGGGCTGGGCTTGTCGGGGGTCGCATCTAGCCGGGCTTGACAGATCGCTCCAGCGGAGCTATGGTCAGCGCCACTACAAAGATCGGAGGGATGGCCATGAAATACGTTCGCCTGGGAGCCACGAGTCTCAGGGTCTCACAGTTCTGTCTGGGCACGATGATGTTCGGTGGCAAGACCTCGGAAGAGGAATCGATACGCATTGTGCGTAGCGCGGTCGATGCGGGCGTCAACTTTGTCGATACGGCGGATGTGTACAACAACGGGCGCAGCGAAGAGATCACGGGGAAGGCACTGCAGGGCATACGCGATAGGGTTGTCTTGGCCAGTAAGGGGGGCATGCGGATGGGCGAGGGGCCCAATGATGAAGGGCTCTCTCGGTTTCATCTCGTGCGGGCTGTGGAAGCCAGCCTCAAACGCTTGAACACGGATCGCATCGATTTGTACTACCTGCACTGGCCGCATGGTGCCATGAACCTGGAAGAGACATTGCGCACCCTCGACGATCTGGTGCGACAAGGCAAGATCCTCTATCCGGCCTGCTCCAACTTTCCCGCGTGGCTCCTCTGCCGCTCGCTGTGGCTCGAAGACGTGGGCCACTGGGCCCCTATCGTTGCCGGACAATACCCATACAACCTCATCGAGCGAGGCGTGGAGGTGGAACTGCTCCCTCTGGCTGCGGCCATGAGACTGGGTGTCGTTGCCTACCGCCCTCTCAGCGCAGGCGTGCTGACCGGCAAGTATCAGCAGGGCGTACCCTCTGATGCGCGCGGCACTAGCGACGACCGGCTCCATCCCTGGGCCACGCGCTATGCGGAGGGGATCGCCAAGCTCGACGCGTTTGCTCGCGAGCGGGGGTACTCGGCAGCCGATGCAGCCCTGGCCTGGGTGCGCAGCCATCCGGCGATGACAGCACCGATTGTGGGCATCAGCCGCATAGAGCAACTGGAAGAGAACCTGAAGGGCTTTGCCTGGGATATGACTGCCCAAGAGCGCCTTCAAGTCGGCGGCTTTTTCCCCACCGAAGTGTGGGAGGAGCAGGGCGGCAGGTTCCCTAGCTGGCGGCGTTCCTACGAGATGCTGCCCTAGGCTCGAGCGCGGAAGATACCGGAATCCTTGCCAATATGAATGATCCCACCTTGCTGTTGCATCTCCTGTGCCAGGAACTCGGCCAGTTCCACCTGTCGCCGTTGATCCATCTTCACGGTCGACAATATATAGTCGACTAGGGGCGCAACTTGCGTCATCAGGAGAGCATCAGGATAGCGAGACATTGAGACATCTTTGAACCATGGGGCCAGTTGCTGGGCGCCATTGTCCAAGGTAAAGGATCTCATAGCGGGTGCATTAAAGTCGTTGATGGTCGGGTCGAATCGCTTCTCAAGGATATCCAGCTCGCGCAGGTGCGACTCTCCGATCGTGGAGGCGAAGAGGCGCCCCCCCGGTTTTAGCACGCGGCGAATCTCGCGGAGCGCTCGGGGCCTGTCGGGCACGTGGTACAGCATGTGGTTGGCGATGACGGCATCCATCACGCCGTCGGCAAGGGGGATGGATGCCGCATCGGCGAGCGCGAACTGAAACGGGTGGGACATGGAAGCCAAGTTTCGCTGTGCCTGCTGCAGCATGCCGGGCGAAAAATCCGAGAGCGTAATATGCCAGCCCTCAGGAATGCGGGCGGTGTTGTTGCGCCACAAGTCGCCGGGGCCACAGCCCAACTCTAGGATATTACAGCGCGCAGGCAGGTCGATCTGGTCCATGACCCAGGCAAACCATCCGTATGGGTTGGTGCTGTAGAGAGCGTGCAAGCGGACGCGGGCGTTTAGGTTGCCGGCATCACGGTACTGGTCACTGCGCAAGTGGGCTTGGTCTACTACCCAGGACACTGGTCACCTCCATATGGGCTGATCTGAGGCCTGTGCCAAATGTGCCTATTGGGGCCAGATGCGCACGAACTCTTCGGTGGCTCTCGCCGCATTGTCTGCGGCCAGTTGGTAAAAGGTGGCTATCTCATTCTGGCCCATGCCGCCCCCAGCCAGGTCGGAGAGCGCACGAAATGCAATAAAGGGCACTCGATTGACATAAGCGACGTGTGCCACGGCGGCCGTCTCCATATCCGCGACGTCCGCCTGGAACGTCTGCCACACCCACTGGCGATACGCCGCATTGTCGACAAATGTCGGGCCGCTGACCCCATTCCCCCCTACGATTACGCGCGGCTGATGATCGAGACACTGTCCCCCCGTGGTGCAGCGGGACAACTGCGCCTCACCGGCGGCCCTTTGGGCCAGATCCAGCATCTCGGGAGACCCAGGGAACCAAAAGCGGCGCTCCTCCAAGAGCGAGTTCTGCCGTGGCACGGCGACATCTTGAGGAAACATCATGCCGAAATGGCCGAATGGATCGGAAAACCCCGCAATGTCCCACCCTTCGGCTTTCTCACGGGGAAATATGTGTTCCTGGTACTGGCCCCACTGAGCGGGCACTACCACATCGCCGATATGCAACTCGGGATTCACCCCACCCCCGATTCCCGAATAGACGATCCCGCTCACCTCAAAGTGGTCGATCACAGCCTGTGCCGTCATGGCCGCATTGACCATGCTGGTGCTGCTCATGACAAGGATCACGTCCTGGCCCGCCAGTTGTCCTATCTGGTATGCCCGGCCATTGATGACAGCCGTCGT
>CAYQDH010000644.1:0-2906 GCA_964416075.1 uncultured Anaerolineales bacterium
CGGCGAGAGCAAATTGACTGCGCCGAGTTTGTTCCCGTCGTGTTGCGCAGCCTCATGCAATACTTGGACCACACGGGGCAGCGGCTGGATTTCATGAGGCTGGTGATTTGTGGCTCTGATGGCTGGTACGTCGGGGAGTATCGGCAGTTCCAGCGTCTATGTGGTCCGCAGACGAGACTGATCAACTCCTTTGGCCTCACCGAGTGCACCATCGACACCACATACTTTGATGGCCAACTCGGTGGCCCAGGGGATACCACGGGGTTATCCGATGATCAGTTGATACCCATTGGTCGGCCGTTCGCCAACAGCCAGATCTTTATCCTCGATCGGCAAATGCAGCCCACTCCCATCGGGGTACCCGGCGAGCTCTACGTTGGAGGGTTGGGCTTGGCGCGTGGCTATTTGCAAGTGGCTGGCGCCGCCACTACGGCTGACGCTGGCGACGGCAGCGGGTCCCCAAAGCGCAATGCGCATACGGGGGGGCGCTTTGTCCCAAATCCACTGGCTGACCGCCCGTGGGCGGGTCCTGGGTCGCCAAGTGCCGTTCTGAGCCCTCGACTGTACCGTACGGGCGACGGAGCGCGCTATCGGCGCGATGGCAATATCGAGTTCCTGGGGCGCATCGACGATCAGGTCAAGATTCGTGGCTACCGCATCGAACTGGGTGAAGTTGAGGCGACCCTCAACCAGCACTCGGATATCCAACAGTCGGCTGTGGTGGTACGGAGCGACCAGAGTCTGGCTGGGGGCAACCAACGGCTGGTCGCCTATATGGTGCCTGTGCGCGAGCCAGCGCCGAGCGCGGGGGCCTTGCGCCGTTTCATGCAAGAACGGCTTCCCGATTATATGGTCCCCTCCCTTTTCATGGCCGTGCCGTCCATACCGGTGACGCCGAACGGCAAGATCGATCGACGTGGCCTTGCCGCGAGACCGCTGCCACCCCTCGAAGAGGTGGAGCGGGACACGGAGGATACCTTCGTTGCGCCTCGCACACCGATCGAGCAAGCTCTGGCTGGGATTTGGGCCGCTGTGTTGGACCTGCCCGCAGACAAGATCAGCATCCATGACAACTTTTTCGACCTGGGTGGGCATTCTCTGTTAGCCACCCAGATCGCGTCGCGTGCGCGCGATACATGGCAGATAGACCTGCCCCTGCGCACGCTCTTTGAGGCTCCCGTCCTCGCCGCCCTGGCGGAGCAGATCGAAGTGCGGACGCGACAGTCCGCCATGCCCGAGCACCAGGCGCCCCCCATCCGGCCCGCTGTGCGCACAGACGAGCTACCGCTGTCCTTTGCACAGCAGAGGCTGTGGTTCCTGGATCAACTGGAGCCTAATAGCCCGTTCTACAACATGCCTGAGGTTCTGCGCCTCACTGGGACACTCGATCGGAATATCTTGGAGCAGAGCCTTAACGAGGTAGTACGGCGCCATGAATCGTTGCGCACTATCTTCCTCACCGTCGATGGCAAGCCCAGACAGGTCATCGCGCCGATGAGCCCCTTCCATCTGCCGGTCATGGACCTTCGCTCGATACCCGCTCATGAGCGCGAGGCTGAGGTGGAACGGATCGTCAGGCACGAGTCGCAACAGCCGTTCAACCTGGCGCGCGGCCCGCTCTGGCGTGTCCAGTTGTTGCGCCTGGACGAACAAGAGCACATTTTCCTGCTGGTCACCCATCACATCATCACCGATGATTGGTCCTCGAACGTGTTCTTTGCGGAACTGGCCACCTTTTACGAAACCTTTTCGCGCGGTGGCTCCTGGCCTATGCCGGACCTGCCCATCCAATACGCCGATTACGCTGTGTGGCAGAGGCAGTGGCTGCAAGGCGAGGTGCTACAGGCTCACCTGGCGTACTGGGAAACCCAGCTCAAAGGCGTGCCACCGTTGTTGGAGATGCCCACCGATCGACCACGCCCCGCGGTCCAAACCTTCGCCGGGGACTATCAGAGCTTCACCCTCTCTGAACAAGTCTCTGCTGGGTTCAAGGCAATGAGCCAACGCGAAGGGGTCACGCTGTTCATGGCTCTTCTATCGGCTTTTCAGGTCCTGCTCACCCGGTATAGTGGCCAGGAGGACATCTGTGTGGGCAGCCCCATCGCAAACCGCACCCAGCGTGAGCTGGAGCCCCTGATCGGCTTCTTCGTGAATACCCTGGTGCTGCGCGGCGACCTCTCCGGAGACCCGACTTTCCGGCAGTTACTACAACGAACACGCGAGATGGCCCTGGGAGCCTATGCCCATCAAGATCTACCCTTTGAGATGATCGTGGACAAGGTGCAGCCACAGCGCGACATGGGCCACAGCCCCCTTTTCCAGGCCATGTTTGTCCTACGCAACGCATCGACACTGAATACAGGTCTGCGCACCATAGGCCTCGGGGATGGCCCTGGCAGCTCGCAGCAGTTGCCCAACCTCGCGCTTACCTCCATGGAGGCCCACAGCGGCACGGCCAAGTTCGACCTCACCCTGTTTGTTGTGGACGAAGATGAGGGGCTCAGCGGGGCTCTGGAATACAACACGGACCTCTTTGATGCGGCAACCATCAAGCGCATGCTCGATCACTGGCAGAACCTGTTGCAGGGCATCGTCGCCAACCCGAACGAGCATATCTCTCGATTACCTCTCATGGGAGAGCAAGAGCGTCGGCGTCTGCTGGTCGAGTGGAACGACACGGCCTATCCCTATCCTGCGGTCTGTGCACACCAGCTCTTCGAGACCCAGGCAGCCAAGACCCCGGATGCGGTGGCCGTTACCATGGCTGCCGACCCGTTCACAGGTAGATCTGAGAGGTCACTCACCTATCGCGAGCTCAACCGACGAGCCAATCAACTGGCCCGCTATCTCCAAAGCCAGGGCGTTGGACCGGATGTGCTGGTGGCAGTCTGCGCCCGGCGCACGCT
>CAYQDH010000645.1:0-1674 GCA_964416075.1 uncultured Anaerolineales bacterium
AACTTGGCTACAGAAACGCCATCCGAGATTGTACGGGCCGCAGCACCTGGGCTTCTCAAGGCGACGTAGATTAGCAAGGGGAGGAAGGTCTATATCAGACTCTCCTCCCCTTTCCCTTCTCTGTGCCCTTGATGTTTTGCTCTTATCCTGCCAGGCTGGGAAACAGCGTAACCAAGACCAGGATGGCGGTGAGCAGAATTAGTGCGCCGACGATGGCCCAGGACACGATATTCATCACGCGTCCGTTGGCGTACTTGCCCATCAGCGCGCGGTCGTTCACCAGGCGCAGCATGATTATTAGGATGATGGGCAGAAGCAGACCATTGAGGGTCTGGCTGGCCATCATCGTCTGCACCAAAGACTTGATCGGCAAAAGGATGACCCCAGCGCCAATAGCGATCATCCCGGTATAGATGCCAAAGAAGGCCGGGGCATCCTGGAATCGGCGGTTGATCGCCGATTCCCAGCCAAAGGCCTCGCAGATGGCATAAGCCGTGGAGAGGGGCAAGATCGCCGCAGCAAAGACGGAGGCGTTCAGCAGCCCGATAGCAAAGAGGGTGGAAGCATAGGGGCCCGCCAGAGGCCGCAGGGCCACCGCCGCGTCTTCAGCGCTGTCGACGCTCAGGCCATGGGTGAACAGCGTGCCCGCACAAGCGATGATGATGAAAGCCGCCACGGCCACGGCGAAAAAGCAGCCCACAATGGTATCCAGCCGCGAATAGGGATAGTCCGCCGGCTGGATCCCCTTGTCCGCGATGGCCGACTGCTGGTAGAACTGCATCCAAGGCGCGATGGTCGTGCCGATAATGGTGATAAAGATGATGATATAGCCGGGATCCAGCCGGAAATTGGGGGTCACCGTCGCTCGGGCCACCATGGACCAGTCAGGATGCGCCAGGATGCCGGAAGCGATGTAGGTCAGGTAGATGGCGCTGAGCACCAGGAAAACACGCTCCACCGTGCGATAGTCCCCCCGCACCACCAAAAACCACACGCCGGCGGCGCCCAGGGGCACCGAGATGAATTTGCTCACCCCAAAGATCTCCATGCTGGCGGCGATCCCCGCAAACTCGCTCACCGTATTCGCCACGTTGGCCAGAAGGAAAATGCCCAGGATGATGGCCACGCCCCGCACACCCATGCTCTCCCTGATCAGGCTAGAGAGGCCCTTGCCGGTGATCACACCCAGACGTGTGCTCATCTCCTGCACCACGACGAGAGCCACGGCCACGGGGATCATCCAGTAGAGCATATCGAAGCCATAGTGAGCGCCGGCGACGGAGTAGGTGGCGATGCCGCCCGCGTCGTTGTCGCCGCTGGCGGTGATGATGCCGGGCCCAATCACGGCCAGGATCAATAGCAGGCGGGTCCGGAGGCCCCTCAAGCGCTGACCCAGTGTATGCAGTTGGACATTGCTCATAATACACCCCCGCGATGCGGATGCTTGCCATGGTAGCGTCTGATCAAGAATTCTTGTACAGGCCCCCGCCGCAACGTTTACTCACGAAGCGGCCAAGCCCCTCGATGCGGGCTTGGCCGCTGCCCCATACTTTTGTGCCGTGGAGCGCTTCCACGGCCTGAAGGAGAGATTCCGCGACGCACGCGGAGCCTCCCCGCAGAGATCTCAGATCAGTTTATTCACCCACTCGATGTCCAGTT
The DNA here is from genome assembly GCA_964416075.1 of uncultured Anaerolineales bacterium. Lineage (GTDB taxonomy): Bacteria > Chloroflexota > Anaerolineae > UBA1429 > UBA1429 > CAYQDH01. The sequence goes on from CAYQDH010000645.1 coordinate 1,660, forward strand.
GTTGCAGTTTACCCT
>CAYQDH010000645.1:1684-2901 GCA_964416075.1 uncultured Anaerolineales bacterium
CGGTGGGCCGCCCACTCTGGGCGTCCCAGCCCATCATGCCATAGAACATGGTCACGGCTTCGTCCAATACCTCGGGATCGACCGGCTTTTCGTTGACCGTGCCGCTCTTGTGTGAGGTGCGCATGCGCAGCGGCAACACGTCGTCTTTGCGCGTCAAACCCTCGCGCATGTTGAACGCCCGGGCCATCGTCACACCGCGCTCAGCCATCTGCAACAGCTCGTGGGTGTTGGTCTTCCACCCGGTGATAGCGCTGACGATCTGGGCCATCTGCTCGCGCGTCCAGGGGATGAACATGCACACGCCGATGTGGTTGAACACCCACTGCCAGTTGGCCGTATCGGTGTAGGCGCGCACCTTGGTGGCGTTGATCTCGGTCATGGGCACCGCCTCGTAGACGCCCGCATTTTGCAGGTCCTCGCCGATAGGTTCCTTGACCGTTGCGGTATCCCAAAAGTTGTGCATATGGTCGGCGCCCGTCGGGGAGACGGCGTAGCCCAATGCCTGCCCGTGCCGCGTGCGGCACTCGTGCATGGGGAATGGCTGGCCCTTCACCTGGACGGCGAACTGCTCCGCCTTGGGGCCCCACTTGGCCACGCAGGCGCTCTGGCCCTGGGCCAACAAATCGCCAATTCCCTCGCGCTCGCAGATCATGCGTGTCAGCTCGACCATGGCCTTGCCGTTGCCGAAGCGCAGGTCGAGGCCGCCGGTGTCCTTCTTGGTGAGCAGCCCGGCTTCGTAGCACTCCATGGCGAATGAGACGGCCATGCCCGCCGTGATCGTGTCCAGGCCATAGGCGTTGCAGAGCTCGTTGGCCTTGGAGATGGCGCGCAGGTCATCCACGCCGCAGTTGGTGCCGAACGAGCCGACCGTTTCGTACTCAGGGCCGCCATAGATCGGGTCGACTTTGTAGTCGGCGTCGTTGATCTCCACGACACGCTTGCAGGCGATGGGGCAGGCGTAGCAGCTGCCGCGCTCGATCAGGATCGTGTCGCGCATGGCCTCGCCGCCGACCTTGTCGGCGCCTTCGAACTGGCCGTCCTGGAAGTTGCGCGTCGGCAGCCGGCCTTCTTCGTTCAGGCTGAGCAGGCCGCCATCCGTGCCGGTGTCGTGCAGGCTGGCCGACTTCTCGGCCCAGTGCTCGGTCATCCACTTGGCCAGCGCCTTGAGCCCGTCGGGATCAGCCAGCGGAATCGCCGTGCGCCCGCGCGCAGCAATG
>CAYQDH010000646.1:0-2378 GCA_964416075.1 uncultured Anaerolineales bacterium
CGGCGGGGCCGAGCTGCGCGGCGTGGGCCTGCTCATCGTCGGGTCGCCGACCTACGGCGGGCGGCCGACCGAGGCCATGCAGGCCTGGCTGGAGCAGCTCCCGCCGGGCGCCGTGCAGGGCATCCGCGTGGCCGCGTTCGACACCAGGCTCACCAGCAAACTGGTGCGCATCTTTGGCTATGCGGCGCCCAAGATCGCCGAGGCCCTGCAGCACAAGGGCGGGACGCTCCTGGCGCCTCCGGCAGCCTTTATGGTTAAGGGCAGAAAGGGCCCGCTGGTGGCGGGAGAGCTCGAGCGCGCGGACACCTGGGCACGCGAGCTAGCCGCCAGCATCGAGTAGCGGCTGGTGACGTTCTATGGCGACGGCCTGGGGCGGGAGATGGTACAGGCCCGAGCCTGCAGGCACTAACATTAACCCATTGTGAGGGAAAGCGGTTATGGACCTAACTATTCGTCGTGTTCGCAGTGAGGATGTTGAGCAGGTCGTTCAACTGTCGCTCTTGGCCTGGGCTCCGGTTTTTCCATCGCTGGAGCGCGTGTTGGGCAAGCATCTGTATGATCTCGTGCAGCCGGAGTGGCAGCCCTACCAAAGAGCGGCCGTCGAGGCGGTCTGTCGAGATGAGAAAAGCATCGTCCTGGTGGCCGAGGTGAACGGTGTCGTCAGCGGTTTTATAGCCTACGAGCTGCATGCCGAGACCAAGATGGGCGAAGTGCAATTCCTCGCCGTCCACCCTCAATACCAGAACCAGGGCATAGGGTTGGCGCTGAACACCTATGTGCTCGACGAGATGCGCGCCAGCGGCATGACCGTGGCCATGGTAGAAACGGGCGGCGATCCATCGCACGCCCCGGCTCGTGCGTGCTACGAAAAGGCCGGGTATACGCTCCTACCGATCGCTCGGTATTTCAAGGCTTTGTGAGGGCTATAAGCAGTGGAAGACGCGGGCAGGATGCCCGCGGTACAGGATCGCCCGGCATTGCAGGGCTTTGTAGTGGCTGTTACGCCCTCGCGCAGGATGCACGGCGACTCGCGCCAAGCCCTGAGAGTATCCCAATCTCCGCTTGGACGTCACATATGTGACGATATGACAGACCCACCCTATCAATAACAGGATGAGCCTCACCCCTTTTTGCCAATTCCCCTGCACCAACCCACACACTCACTATTTCGGGGCAGGGGCTCTCCCGCCTTTCCGCTCTTCCAAGGGGCGGCCAAGGGTCGAGGGGGGCTCGGGGCATGGAGCCCCGGCCGGGCGCTGTCGTGCGCATCGTCAATCCAGCGTGGAGGACTCGCATGCTTTGTGCTGTCGTGCGTCGCATTTGGGTCATCGGTCTCGTCGTTCTCGCGCTTATCGCGCCCCCTCTCTCCGCGCAGGCGCCGCTCCAGGGCGACGCGATCACGCCCCAGCCGCCCGGCATCCGGAGAGATCCCTTCTTTGGCATCGTCCAGGCCAACGACGCCCCCGAAATGGCCGTCGCCGTGGGTGTGACTTGGGAGCGCCTGTTGGTGTGGTGGTCGGCGCTGCAGCCTAACGGGCCGGATACATGGAATGAGCGGGGCTGGCTCTCGCGCCAGGCGCTCGAGGAGCAACGGGCGCGCGGCATCGAGCCGGTAGGCATCGTTCTGCACACACCTCTCTGGGCCGCCCGGAATGGCGGTGACCCCGCCGTGTCACCCCCGCACAACCTGGAGCTGCCCTTCGACGATCCGGCGAACTACTGGGGCCAATTCATGGCGCGCCTGGCCCGCGACTATGCCGGCGTCGTCGATACCTGGATCGTGTGGAACGAACCCGAGTTCTGCTGGACCGGGACCATCGCCGAGTATGCGCAACTGCAGCGCGTGGCCTACCGAGCTATCAAGGCGGCCAACCCGGCGGCCACCGTCATCCTCACCGGCACCACGTACTGGCAGGACCACAAGAAGGGCGAGAGTCTCTTCTTGGAACGCTTGCTGGAGGAGCTGGCCAAGGATCCCGAGGCCCAGGCGAACGGGTTCTACTTGGACGCCCTGGCCATACACCAGTATGGCAATCCGCTGAATAGCTATACCGTGCCGGTGCTGTACCGGCGTATCCTCCGTTCGTACGGGTTGGACAAGCCTCTCTGGCTTCCTGAATCGAACACCGTCCCCTATGACGACCCGCTCAAGCCGCTGACGCGCGGCGGGCTGCGCGCCACCATGGACGAGCAGGCCAGCTACGTGATCCAGAGCGTGGCGTTGGCCCGCGCGGCGGGCATCGAGCGCTATGCCATCTACAAGATGCGCGATGAACAGCCTGAGAACGAGCAGTACTTTGGCCTGGTGCGCAACAATGGCACTCCGCGCCCGGCCTACACCGCCTATACCGTCGCCGTGCGCGAGATGGCCAACGCCC
>CAYQDH010000646.1:2388-2899 GCA_964416075.1 uncultured Anaerolineales bacterium
GCTAAGCAACGTCGAGGAGGCCCAGTACTTTTGGAGCGGCTCGGCCACGCCCGCAACGGAGGATGAGATCACCGCGCTCTTGGCCTCGGCATCCCACCGCAACCAGTTCGTCTGGCCGGGCGCGCTGAACGGCGTGCGCATACGCCGGGGCGCGGACCGGGTCACGGTGCTGTGGAATGCCAGCGCCGCGCCGCTGGAGATTGGCGTGCCCTCCTCCGTGGCCGGGGCCACCATCATCGACAAGTTCGGCGTGGCCACGCCGATCGCGCCCGCTGAGGATGGCGCCTTTTACCTAACGCTGGCCGCCGCCACCAACAACACCGACGCACGCGACCCGAGCCTGATCCTGGTAGGCGGCGATCCGGTGATCCTCATCGAGCCGGGCGCCGCCGACGCTCGCGATCCCCTTCCCCGTCCCCTGGACGCCTGCTGGGGCGTGCCCGGCGCCCTGGTGCCCGCCAGCCCCACGCCGGACGAAGCGTGGGTGGCGCCCACCGGTCACGCGGTGAGT
>CAYQDH010000647.1:0-2862 GCA_964416075.1 uncultured Anaerolineales bacterium
TAGCCATGAGAGCCTTCCTCCAGTCGCTTCACGCCGCTGATCAGCACACCCGCACCCAAGTATAACATATCCAACCAGTGATCCGAACATCAGAATCCCACGTTTGTGGAATATGAGCGAACCTTGGCACCTTGTCAAGCGTGACGAGCCCATTCCACAGCTTTGCCATTTTTGCAGTTATGTCATTCTGAGCGAAGCGAAGAATCCCCGTTTACTATGGCCGATACCCGTTACTTGCGCTCAGTCCGACCGCCTTGCCGACTTTGGTATGGGCCTTGAGCCGGCACAAGCTTGTCTTCGCAGTTTGGCTCTTGGGAGCTAACAGCGAGTGCTTGCTCGATCACGGAGAGATAACACGACGAGACTGCATCGCACTTGCGCAGTTGGGCCATTTCCGAGTATCCTTGGCCTCGCCTTCACCAAGTTAGTTGTGCCTGGGAAAAGGCTGCCGCAGACGGCCAAGTCATTCCACCTAGAAAGGCAATAGCGTATGTCAGCAGTGAAGATTGGGTTCGTTGGCGTGGGCAGCATGGGCCAGTGTGCCCACCTCAAGAATTACGTCACCGTCCCTGATTGCGAGGTCGTGGCCATCGCCGAGCTGCGACAGGGCCTGGCACAGCAAGTCGCGGCGCGCTATGGCGTGCCCAGGGTCTATCGCAACCACGAAGAGATGCTCGCCGCCGAAAAACTGGATGGCATCGTCTCCGCACAACCGTTTACCCGGCACGGCACCTTGATGCCCGAGCTGATCAAGGCGGGTGTGCCGATCTTTACGGAGAAACCCCTGGCAGGGTCTATCGAAGCCGGGCAAAAGATCCTCGATGCGCTGCAAGGTAGCAAGGCCTGGCACATGGTGGGCTACCACAAGCGTAGCGATCCGGCCACCATGTACGCCGTGGCAGAGATCGAGCGCCTCAAGCAGACGGGCGAGCTGGGCAAGCTGCGCTACGTACGCATCATCATGCCCGCCGGAGATTGGGTGGCCTCCGGTTTCTGTGACCTCCTCCGCACCGACGAGCCCTCGCCGCAACTCACGTTCGATCCGCCCGCCAGCGACATGGACGAGGAGACCTACAAGCAGTACATCAGCTTTGTGAACTATTACATCCACCAGGTCAACCTGATGCGTCACCTGCTAGGGGAGCCCTACAAAGTGACCTACGCTGATCCTTCGGGGGTCTTGTTGGCAGCCCAGAGCGCCAGCGGCATTGCGGCCACGCTCGAGATGTCTCCCTACAACACCACAGTAGATTGGCAGGAAGCGGCGTTGGTGGCCTTTGAGCATGGGTACATCAAGCTCGACCTGCCCGCCCCGTTGAGCTCGAACCGCCCGGGCCGCGTCGAGATTCTGCGCGACCCTGGCCAGGGGGTAACCCCCGAGGTAACGGTGCCACAGTTGCCATGGATTCACGCCATGCGCCAGCAAGCGATGAACTTTGTCGCCGCTATCAAGGGCCAGAGAAAGCCCATGTGCGAGGCCCAGGAAGCCATGGAAGACCTCAAGGTGGCCCGCGACTATATCCGGCTGTGGAAAGGTCGCTGAGGGGCTATGGAACTGACCTATGGCGAGCGTTTTGTGCGCTGTCTGCTAGGCCAGCCGGTCGACCACGTGCCCTTTGGCGTTGGACTGGGGTGGGTGCCCTGGGGAGATGCCCTGGACCACTGGAAGAAAGAGTCGGGCGACCCGAACCTGGACCCTGTGCAGGCGCTCGGGTTTGAGCCTAGCTGCCTCAACCCCACGCTCAACGCTGGGGTATACCCGGCCTACGAGTACCAGGTGCTTGAGGAGAACGACCGCTTTATCATCTATCGCGACGAGCGAGGGATCACCAAGCGGGACCGGCTCGACAAACTATGCATGCCCGAGTTCCTGAACTATCCCGTCAAGACCCCTGAGGATTGGGAGCGCTTTAGGGCGGAGCGCCTGGACCCGCAGACGCCCGGGCGCATCGCCGAGGACTGGGGCGCCTTCCGTGCTCGCATACGTGACGAAGGGCTGGCCGTGCAGGTGGGCTGCTATCCCTGGGGCGTCTTTGGCACCCCGCGCGATTTCATGGGTGACGAGCAACTGCTTCTTTGTTTCTACACCGAGCCCGAGATGGTGCGCGACATGATGCAGCACCTCACCACGCTGTGGATCAGCATCTGGGAGCAGGTGGCCGCCGAGGTGCAGATCGACCACATCCACATCTGGGAGGATATGTCGGGCAAGCAGGGATCCCTGATCTCACCGCGCATGGTGCGCGAGTTCATGATGCCCTGCTACGACCGCATCGCCGCGTTTGCGCGCGAGCATGGTGTGCGCCTCCTCTCGGTAGATACCGATGGCGATTGCAGCCAACTCGTGCCGGTGATGGTCGAACATGGTGTCAACTATTTCTTTCCCTTTGAGGCGCAGGCCGGGAACGACATCCTGGCCTACCGCGACAAGTACCCCACCCTCGGCATCATGGGCGGGCTCGATAAGCGCGCCCTGGCGGGCACCCTTGCCGACGTGGACCGTGAAGTGGACAAGGCCGCGGCAATGATCGAACGCGGCCGCTATATCCCTGGCTTTGACCACCTTATACCGCCGGATGCCAAATGGGAGAACTTGGCCTATGCCGCGAGGCGCATCCGCGAATTATGCTATGCCTGAGCGACGCCTCTCAGGGCGTTGTTCGAGCCATCCCAAAACTCTCTATGGAGGTACCCTTTTATGCCAGTCCGTTTTCGCAAGGTTTTGATCGCCGACGAACGCTATGAATCCGCGGGCGTCTTTGACGTGGACAACAACGGGATACTGGATATCGTCTCCGGTGGGTGGTGGTACGAGGGACCTGATTTCAAGATCAAACATAGAATTGGCGAGATCATGACCTC
>CAYQDH010000648.1:0-2860 GCA_964416075.1 uncultured Anaerolineales bacterium
CGGTAGCGTACAGCAAAGCGATCCAGACGCACCAAAAGATCCCGGTGGAGCTCGAAACTGTAGTCTCATCAACCATGGTGGTTCAATCTTCCCAAAAGGGGGCTCGGTTCAGACTCCAAGCTACACGCTTCATAATACCATGTCCACTGAAACGGGACAACATCACCGCGGACCTGCAAGATGCTAGAGACTCGGGATGGTTGACCCACCGGTCTAGCAGTTCACGCGCGGACAGTCTCCGCACCGTGCCAGAGCTGGCGCATTTGTTCGCAGGTGGCAAGGAGGTCGTCTAGCTTGCCCTCAGCGATACAGCGCCCCTCGTCGAGGACGATGATATGATCGGCGCGGCGCAGCGCGGCCCGGCGGTGCGAGACCACCAGCGCCGTCACGCCAGGCTCGGCAAAGACGCGCTCCCAGAGGATACGTTCTGTCTCCACATCCAGCGCGCTGGAGAGATCGTCGAACACGAGCAACTCTGGCGCGCGGATGAACATGCGGCCGGCGGCCATGCGCTGGATTTGCCCACCGGAGAGCTTGACCCCCTTGGGGCCGACGATCGTGTCCAAGCCACTTGAAAAGCCCTGCAGGTCCGCCTCCATCACTGCCAGACGGGTGGCGCGCTGGATGATGACCTCATCCTGGGGCAAGCCGAGGAGTAGGTTGTCGCGCAACGAGTCACTAAAGAGGCGCGGCACCTGGGCCGTATAAGCTGTGCGGGGGGGCACGAAAAAAGCCCCTGCGTCTTGCACCAGAGCGCCATTCCAGAAGATCTCGCCAGCATCCCTGGGGAGCAGGCCCAGCAACACGCGCAGCAGCGTGGTTTTGCCCGAGCCCACGCGCCCGGTCACCACGGTAAAGGTGCCGCGCTGTAGGCGCAGATCGATCCCGGCGATGCCGTTCTCCGTGCTGGGGTAATGATAGGTCAGGTTACGCGCTTCCAGCACGTCCAGGCCATCGCCATCGCTGCGCGTGGGGCAGGGAATATCGGGCTCTCGTCCCTCCAGGTCGATAGGGCTGAACTCGGTGAGCGCCTCGGGAGGGGCGCCCTCCATCAGGCGGCCCATTCTCTCGACCGAGACGCCGATTTGCTTGTAGCGCGCTACTAGCAGGCCGGCAAAGGTCGTCAGCTCGCTGATCCCCTCCAGGTAGTAGGTGAACATGGCCAGGTCGCCCACCGTGAAGGTGCCCTCGCGCATGGCCTGCCCGGCCAGGATAAGGATGACCCCGGTGCCCACATTCGTGGCGTTATGAAAGATGGCGTGTAGAATCTCGTTGAATAGGCGATCCTGCAGGGCCATCTTGCGCCGCTCGTCGTTCAGCTCATTGAAATGGGCGATGACCCCTTCTTCTGCGGCAGCCACCTTCACGGCCTGCACCGCACCAAAGATCTCGCCGATAAAGCCGGTAACGATCCCTGCCGAACGACGGCTGGCGCGCCTATACTTTTCGATGCGCGAGCTGGCCGCATTCGAGACGAGGCTGACCAGGACAAAAGGTACCAGGGCCAGATAGGTGACCTGCGCATTGATGCGCGCCATCATCCAGATGGCCGCCACGCCAAATAGGATCAAGCTCAGACTGTCGTTGATCCACAGGGCAAAGAGGGGTATCTCAAACACGTCGCCCTTGAAGCGGCTGACCGCCTCGCCCGGCGAATCGGGCAGCGCGGAGGCGCCCGGGCGGCGCAGGATGTGCCGCAGCAGGTTCTTGCGCAAGAGGGTCATGGTGTGCACGAAAAAGGGCACATTGGTGCTGATCAGCCCCAGGACGCCCAAAGCACGCCCGACCTCAAAGGCGAAAAGGAGGGCCACCATGGACCACAGGCCTAACCTAACCGGCGCATCGCCGGTGATATAGTTAAAGAACTCGCGCATCAGCAGTCCCGGGAGCTGCCAGAAGACCGTCAACACGATGATAGAGGCCAGGTTACCCAGCCACAGCTGCGGGCGATAGCGCACCATGTCCAGGATCACCCGCCAAGTGGGCACGGTGGCCGCTTTGCCACGGGCCGGGCGTTGTGCTCTGCTGGCTCCGGTTTCCGTCGTCATACCAACAGCTCCTCCAGCCCGGTCTGTAGCAGGCCATGGAATCGCGAGGCCGGATCGGTCGCCAGGCTGGCGCGCTCGCCATATTCGAGCACACGCCCCTGTTCCAGGATCAGGATATCATCGGCGCGCTGCACGGTGCCCAGGCGGTGGGCGATGATGATGGCGGTGCGATCGCTAAGCAGCCTGTCGATAGCCCGCTCGATGCGCTGCTCGGTGGCGGGGTCCAGCCGCGAGGAAGCCTCGTCCAGGATCACCAGGCCCGGGTCGCGCAGAAAGACCCGGGCAAAGGCCAACAACTGCGCTTCTCCCGCAGAAAGGCCACGCTCGCCCGCTTCCAAGATGGAGTCGAGCCCCAGCGGCAAGGCATGGAACCAATCCCCTAACTCCAGTTCCTCGATCACTCGCAGGATGTGGCCATCGGGGATCGAGCGGTCGAAGAAGGTGAGGTTGTCGCGCACGGAGGCGCGAAAAACCTGTACATCCTGGGTGACAATCGCTACGCCCCGCCGCACATCCCTCACCTTGGCGTCGCGCAGGTCGGCGCCACCCAGGGTGATGTGTCCTTGTGTGGGGTCATAGAGGCGAAAAAGCAATCGGCCAATGGTGGTCTTGCCGCTGCCCGTGCGCCCCAGTAGGCCCAACACCTGGCCTCGCCTCACGCGAAAAGACAGATCGTGCAACACCGGTTCATCTTGAACATAGGCGAAGGATACGTTCTGGAACGTGAGCTCCAGCGGGCCGGAGGGAACCTCGGCGCCAGGGCCATCGCGCACCACATTCTCGATATTTCGCAGGTCCGTGAGGCGCTGTGT
>CAYQDH010000649.1:0-659 GCA_964416075.1 uncultured Anaerolineales bacterium
GTACTGGGTGGATTGCTGTGCTGCAGCGCGACGAAGGGCGGCAGCGATTGTGAGGGGCGTGTGATGAACATGGCGAGCCAGGGCGGAATACAATCTGATGGCGGTGCCTCGCTGGAGCTGAGAGACCTGCTGCGGCGCAGTGTGATCTTGGGACCGCTCATCGCCTGGGCGAGCGGCATCCTTTGCCTGGTCTGTTCCGAGATATTCTCCTTGTTGCAATATCCCTGGGGCATACAATCCTGGGGCACTGGCTGGCTTGGTCTCCTGCTGACTCTGAGCCTGGTCAGTGTGGCCCTGGGGGCTGTGGGCGGCATTTTCATTGCCCTGTTGTTCCGCCTGCTCAGGCGTTTTCCCGCTCGCAAGGAACTATCCGGCGCAGCATCCGGCCTCCTGGTTGGTTTTCCGGCTGGCCTCCTGTTGCTGTTGGTTGTGCTCGCCTTCTCCGGGGAAGCCGGGGCCGAGGCAGAACCAACCCTGTGGGTGGCGACTGCGGCCTGGTGCCTGGGCATCCCCACGAGTATGGGGCTGGCACACGGCTGGTTGCTGGCACGCTGGTCAGGGGGAGAGAGAGCGCGTGGGGAGCAACTGGCCTGGTCGATCTTCATCCCAGGGGCCATCGGGGTGTTTTTTGTGCTCTTCTCGCTGGTCCTGGGGGCGCC
>CAYQDH010000649.1:669-2857 GCA_964416075.1 uncultured Anaerolineales bacterium
AGCTACGAGACGACCGCCAAGCTGCCGCCCTCTCCCCCGAGGTGGCGGAAGACATATGCCGCAAGCTGGCCATCCCCAGCCAGGACCCGCGATGCCAGCAGGGCGCCAAGGTGCGCGCGTCCGAGTTCTACCCCGAGGTCCGCACCCTGCCTGACAAGGGCATGACCTATGAGCAGATCGAGGAGATGTTCGGGGTGTACAAGGTATCGTGCGGCATCACCCTGCACAAAACGCCGGGAGACGAGGGTTACTTTTTATGCCGTTATGACCTCAATGGCAGCGGAGAGTATTGGTTCGTGTTCGAGTTCACGGCGGGTGGCACGCTGAAGCGAGTCTCAACTTCCTCTACTCGCCCACCGCCCTGAGATCCGGTGTTAGCTGCTTTACCCAGTCGGACGTTCATGGAGGAGATCATGGATATCCTGATCGATACGTCGGTGGTTCTGGCGGTGATTACCGACCAACCGCAGAAGGAGAACTTGATCAAGGTGACGGAGGGGGCATCGTTGGTGGCGCCTTTTGCGGTGCACTGGCAGATCGGCAAGGTCTTGTCGGAGATGCTGCGAGGGCAGAGGGTCACACTGGAGCAGGCCTTGCAGAGCGTAGCGATATACCAGGCCATCCCCATCACCCTGGTCGATGTGGAGCTGGACGACGCGCTGCGCCTCGCGGCTCTCTTGGATGCGGATATCGACGACGCCACGGTCATCCAGTGCGCCATCGAGCACGATCTGCCCCTGCTCACGCTGGATGCGACCCTGGCGGATCTGGCGAAGCGGGCGGGCGCGCAAGTGTTGGAGGTGGTTGCATGACGATCTACACGCTGGCCCAGGCCAAGCGCAACCTGGCTGCCCTGTTGGAAGAGGCTCGGCAGGGCGGCAGCGTGCAGATCCAGGACAGCGAGGGCCAGCTCTATGTCCTGAAAGCGCAAAGGCGGGGCGCTTCGCCCCTGGATGTGGAAGGCGCGGACCTGGGCGTGCCCCTCGGCGAGTTGCTCGCTGCCGCGCGGTCGCAGGCAGAGGATGCGTGACGTGCCGCGCAAGGTCTGGCTGCCTCTGGCCATCGTGTTGGCCATCCTCTTGATAGGAGTTGTCGTCATGTATGCGACCGGTGTCTTGCCGCTTGGTCGAGAGGCCTCCGAGGATGCCGCCCCTTCTCCCTTTGTCGCCCACGCGGGCGATTACACCTTTATGTGGTGGGCCTATGGCTGGCGCGGGCGCTCGCCGGAGGACACACGGGTGTTTTGCGTGCAGACCAACCGCTATGGCCTGGCCTTCGATGTCGACGAGGGAACGCTCACCCACCTGGGACCCATCGCCGAGCCGCTGTCCGAGGCGGAGGCGGTGGCCCAGTCGAACGACGTGATTCTCGGCCTGCCGCCCGCGCAGCTGCGCGCTACCGTGACGGTGGACGGGCGAGAATACCACAACCACAGCGTCGGGTTCAGCCCGCCCGCGCACAATGCGCGGATCATCGAGAGCGGCAAGTTCGTGCAGCGCCTGGAGCTGCTGGCCTTGCGCTTTGAGGATGATAAGGGCGAGCCTCTGGAGGGGATGCAGGGACAGCTGGAGCTCCTCGCCTGGCCCGACCGACTCTCCTTGATGCTCACCATCACGCCCACAGCGGATATCCGCCTCAATGCCGCGCAGCTCAACTTGACCCTCGATCCCGCTCTGACCGACTGGTCTAAGCTCGGCGCGTGGGAAAACGCCGACACAGGCGGTTTTCTGTCGCCCGAGGGATTCAGCTTCGCTCAGCCGGATGGCACGCGAGGTGGCCTCGCCGCCCTGAACCCTACCGCCGGCGACGAGGCGGTGTGGACCGTCGCAAGAACCCGCGAAGGGGGCTCCGAGCTACAAATACGCAAGGGCGACGACCGCGACTGGCGGGCCAATGAGGCGTGCACCCTGGCCGTGGTCCTCATCCCCGCCGCCGAAAAGGTGGCTGAGGTGGGCCGCTCGGCGGTGGCCCAAGAGGCCAAACCCTTGACAGGGGAAGGGATCGTAGCCGAGGGGATCGCGCCGTATACCGATGCCCTGCCCATCCGCTACGATCGCCTGCATGGCTGGTACGAAGTGACCCTGGGCCGCCACGACGAAGGGTGGCAGATCGGCGAGGACCTGGACCGCCTGGAGCGTGTGCGGGTGGTGATCAGCAACCCCGATCCCGAGCCCCGTACGGTGCGCCT
>CAYQDH010000650.1:0-2854 GCA_964416075.1 uncultured Anaerolineales bacterium
GAAGCATTTGGTCCATATTGAAATCCTCCTTGCAGGTCAGCAGGGAGATGACAAAGAGGGTGCGCAGGAACCACAGGTGGCCCGACCAGGGGTAGGGCAGCAGGGTGGAGGGGTCGATCCAGGGCGTCCACCAGGCCAGCATCTCGCGCAGGGCGTTGGGATAGTACGACGGCAAGAGCTGCCAAAAGCTCCCCGACGCTTCACCGTGGGTGATGGCCTCGAAATACCTTTGCGGCGGCAGGAGGATCAGCAGCCCCACCCCATAGAGAGGCACGAGCAGCCGCTTGACCCGCTCCCACAGGTACTGCCCGCCGCTGCGGTGCGCCAGCGAGTACCAGGTGGCGAACCCGGCGACCAGGAAAAAGAGCTCCATCTGCCACACGCCGATCAGCATGTCGCGCACGATACCCAGGATCTCGCTCTGCTCGGCGGCGGGCACCTTGAGGTGCCAGTCGTCGGTACAGAAAAAGCGACTACAGTGAAAGACGAACACGCCCAGCATGGTGATGACGCGTAGCCAGTCGATGTCGTAGCGTCGCTCCCTCATGGGTGCCTCCCTCTCCCATAGCCATGGTGTGGATGATGCGAGTCGCTCCATACCCGTTTGTACTGCCCCCCCGTAAGGGGGGCTGGCGCGCACGTCCCCCAACACGCCCAGCGTCGCTGGGCCCGGCACGACGAACGAACTCGGCGCACCAGTCCCCTGGCGGAGCACTAGGAACGTACAAAACATGTCACCGCGGTACGAACTAACGATAGGAGAGCGAGGTCCGAGGCATATCAATCGTGGCACAAGGGTCCCTACATCGCCGTAACCACAGCAATGCATATAACTCAGGAAGCTTGGTAATTACGTTATGAGGTGCAGCGAGGAACTAGCATGATTATACGCCAGTAGACACTATGAGTCAATGGCTTTTTTCGTCCTTTTGTGCGTTTCGGACGCCCCGTCTCCAGGCGACCAGGAACAAGATCGCTGGCGGCGCAATGAACAACCAGAGGAATATAAAGCCCCAGAGCTAATCGCCCTTCAAGATCACCCAGGCGAACTCGCGGAGCAACATGGCCATCTTGGTCGCCTTTGCATATGTACCGCGGGCATCTTGCCCGCGTCTCCCCCGCACCATGCGGCGCCCCCGCCCTATTCCGATCGGCAGCCATGAACCGTAGCTTGCAGGCAGATCCTTGTCGCCAGGCTAGGCGCCGCTTGGCTTGCCCTGCCGCAACAGGAAATCCAGCACCAGCCCCGTGAACAGGCCTTCGTTGTCAAACAGAGCCCCATGCGATGAACCTGGAGCGATTGCCAGCTCGGCGTTGGCGATCAGACGGTACATCTCCAGCGCTTCTTCCACGGGCACCTGGGCATCGCGGTCCCCCACCAGGATCAGCGGCTGGCCGCTGCCCTGCTCTACATAATACACATTCATATCACTCACTCGGACGTACCGGCCCTGTCGAGCAATATCACCCTCTGCTGGTGTCATGGCGAATCCCCTGTATGTAGCCGTGCCTTGGGTTGAAGCCAAGGGTGGTAAACCAAACGCGATAAATTGCGCCTTAATACAGTTTAGTACGTTTATGGGGGTTAACCAATTAATGAGGTAACCAGATTGAGCGAGTCACGGCCCAGGCCCCTGCGGCGCCGATGCGTCACGTTCCTCGAATGAATTCGAGGCTGAGAGACAAAACGTGATAAATCACGTTAAAAATGTAGTATAGTGATCTTTAGTGCATGTGGCGCACTTGCTTCAGAGAAGAGATTCTGGAATAAATATACAAAAAACTGTGGTATAATCCCTTATAACGTGATTTATCACGTTTCGCCTAACAGGACCGGAATTCATTCCGGGAACGTTCACGGCCACGTGGCAGTTATCGCGTTACCAGGTCAATTGGTGAACTTGCATCAATCCAATGCTGACCACCCCGCCGGCCGCCGATACTCTCCCGTCATCGGCAGTAGCGTCCTGGCGATGGCCAACAGCCGCTCCTCGCCCCAGCGGCGCCCCACCCCCTGCACGCCGATGGGCAGGCCCTGCGAATCCTGCGCCAGCGGAAGCGACAGGGCCGGGTGCCCGGTGAGGTTGAACGGGGTCGCGTGATCGGTCATCCGCCCATACGGGACCTGCTCGCCATCCACCGCGAGGGGCGCCCCGATGGGGCAATGCTCGATCGCGGTGGTCATGGCCACCGGGCAGAGCAACAGATCCCACTGCTCGAAGAACGCCTCCCAGGCCAGGATGAACGCATCGCGCCGGTCCAGCATCGTCAGGTAGCCGGCCATGGTGACGGGCTGCGCCCCCTCCTGTGGGGGCTTGAAGGCGCCGCTGATGGCGCCGGAAAGCTCGGCGTAGAGGGCCAGCTGCGCGGCGAAATCCACCTCCGGCAACCTTTGCTCCACGCGGGCGCCCAGGCGCTGGAGCTCCGCGGCCAGGCCCTCGATAGCCTGGCGGACCTCGTTGGCCACCGGCGACCCCGGGAACGCCGGCGCCCAGGCGATGCGCAGCCTCTGCAACGGCGGCGGATCCTCGGGCCTCACGGGCAGAGGCGGCACGTCCGTGTCGCGGCCATCGGCGCCGGCAAGGATGCTCAAGGCCAGCTCCAAGTCATCGATGCAGCGAGCGAGCGGCCCCATCACGCCCAGGATGCGCGTGGCCCGCGGCAACCCCGGCAGGTTGGGGATGTGCCCGATCCTGGAGACGCGATGCTCGGTGGTCTTGAGCCCGTACACGCCGCAAAAGTGGGCGGGCACGCGAATGGAGCCCCCAAAGTCCGAGCCCACTTCCAGGGGCGTCATCCCCGTAGCCAGCGCCGCCGCCGCGCCCCCGCTGGACCCCCCCGGCGTGCGCGCCAG
>CAYQDH010000651.1:0-2850 GCA_964416075.1 uncultured Anaerolineales bacterium
AAAATTACACATCGTCGCCGAGAACAGGCTGGGCCAGATGCTTCTGGTCCGTGCAGCAGCCCAACCGCCGATGATCCCTATTCCCAGGAAGGTATAAACCAGCGCATACAGGATGCCCTGCAGGGGCGGGAGCACGAAGGAGGCTAGCAGATTGGGCAGCGTAAAGAGCAGGGCTTGAGCGACGATGGCCCGTCGTGCGCCCCAACGCTGTTGTAGGAGCTGCAGAAGCCAGCCCCGAAAGAACAACTCTTCTGCGAAGAGGGTGATTGCTCCACTGTAGAGGAACATGGCGCCAAGCGCAGGCAACCTGGGGAGGCGCACCAGCCAGGCGAAGGTGGTGTCGGGGTGTGGGCCTGCAATCGCGGCCTGCACCAGCATGCGATAGGTGTACGACCAGGGCTCGATGAGTAGCATCATCGCGAGCAAGCCACCGACGTTGATGGCTGTGACCGGTAGGAACTCGCGCCATGGAACGACGCGGAAACCGACCCGGCTAGCCTCCTTTTTGGTCGCCACGGCAACCAGAGGGACCAGAATCCAAAGCACCGTGAACACAGGGAACGAGCCACCGAGCAGATTGGTTACCGGCAGTAGGGCAGCCAAAGCCAGCACTCCCCAGATGGCAAAAAAGATCTCAGGTTTCTTCATATGGCCTCGCCGTGGCCCAATCTTTTCTTGACAGGGCATAGCTGTAACCCAAGAACTCGATCGGCTGGCCGTCCGGCGCCTTTCTAAAGGAACCAGTGCTCGCACCCGTCTTTTTGAAACCCAGCCGCTCCAGCAATCGGCAGGATGCAGTGTTTGCTGCCGCCGTGCCAGTCACTATCTTGGCCGCCCCCAATTGCTCAAAGGCGTAATCCATGAGTGCCCGGCAGGCCTCGGTGGCATAACCCTGGCCATGATAGTCGAAATTGAACAGATACCCCAGGTTGAACACTCGACCGCCGTCGGTTTGGCCCTCCTCATTGAGGGCCACAAAACCGATGAAAGGGCGCGCGTCCTGGATCTTGCCGCCCAGGCATACCGCAAGAAAGCTGTCACCGGAGGCAAACCATTCGGCGACCTTCCTGATCTCGTCTGGCGCGGTTGGCCACGGCTGGTCATAGACTGCCAGGCCGGAAGCCTCGTACTGGAGGATCATGGCGTGCAAGGCTTCCCAGTCGCCGGCGCAAAAGTTCCTGATGACGAGGCGCTCCGTCTCTAACCCGATCATGTTGGTGTCCCTAGACAAGCTTTTGGTGCCATCGCACGTACCCCCGCAGCACCTCCAGGGTCTCATCGTTCAGTTCTGCGACATCGGGCCGAGTGTACCAACAGATCGTCAGCTTCTCACCCCCATACTCCAGCACGGAGGGGTTGAGACCCTTTTTGTCCTTGCACCAACCGCAGGAGGCCCCCCCACAGCGGTTCACCCGGCCGCGAAAGTCCGCTTGCACGGCTGGTGGCTGCTCGGAGAAGGAGGGGATCAGCCGATCGGCGCTGGCACACTTGATCTGTACACGCATGGGGTTCTTGTGGCGCTCAGAATAGTCGATCTGCACCAGCGGACTGCCCTTGATCTTGCGCGCTCCCTGATATTGGATGTCCCATCCATGCGGGTTGTAGGCCCGGCACAGGGCTTGGTGACCTGTGCCAACCATGTAGTTATGTAGCTCGACAGCCCGGGCGCGATAGTCCGGCGGGAAGTAGCCCAGCAAGCTTATGGGATCGAGGTGGTAATCCGGCAGAAGCACCCTAAAGTCGCAACGCGCAAAGGTGGAAGCGCCCCATTTTTCGTCCCCATCCGCAGCGCATCGATCGGCTATGGCCTTAAAAGCAGGCATCATCTGAGGATATTGTGTGTTGCGCAAGGTTACAACGCTGCCGCCCGCCTGTACCGCCAGGCCAGCTTCACTCATCGCAGACAGGATCGTCTTCTTGGTTCTGCCTTTGGATTCGAAAAGCGAGTGATACGCCCCTTCGTCCATCACGAGGTCGTTGCCGACAACCTGGCCCTGGAGGCCCAGTTCTCGCAAGAGAGCGATGGTGATGTCGATGATCTCTTGAGGTCGCTTGATCTTCTTGGTGACCTCTTGCTTTCGCTCTTTCCCTTCTCCCTCACCGGCTAGGGCGTCATCGGGTGATATAGGCATCCCAAAGCGCGGCGGATCCTGGTACATGGCCGCATAGAGCGCGGTGAAAAACCCGTGCAGGTCGCGCTGGGACGCGACCAACTCTGCCTCTGCCCCCCCGAGCTGGGTTGCTGCCAGGGGCTCCAAGGGAATGAGCCCTTGGGCCAGAGTAGCTACGGCTCGTTGCGAGATATTGTCGTATGATTCTCGATGGAACTGGATACCCACGTGATTACCTCCTGAAACTGGAACGCCTGATGGAGCACCTAGGTGCTGGACTTGTTTTCAGCAGCCAGATTCTACCAAACCGCCGTCTCAGAATCATCTCAGAGGGCCTGTCAGATGCATCTCGTCTCTCACTACCCAGCTTGGTCGCATTTTCGCGCCAGACCAGGCGCGCCAATCCCTCGGCGCGTGGGCGATCTATCTCGCCCGCCTCGATCATCCGAGCCAGAGCGAAAGCTGGCGCCTCGCGCGCCGTAACGCGGAACAGCAAATCCTGTAGCGCCTTGCTTCATCCTCTCGAAAACAGTGGAGCGCATATTCACCCTCGTGATGGCGACCTCCGCGAACACGGCCGTGAGATATTGGCTCGTGCGATGCACCAGCCTACGGGATCCTCTCCCAGGCATAGCGGTCGCAGCGCAAGAAATCGCCCTTGGTCAGGCCGACGCGCTTTAATTCCTCGTTCGCTTGCTCGGCGCACTCGAGCATAGAAGCGCGGCAAAGTTCCTCCGTT
>CAYQDH010000652.1:0-2838 GCA_964416075.1 uncultured Anaerolineales bacterium
ACACGGCTAGGCTTTGTGCTTACGCCGGATGCGCCTGCAACAGTTTCTTAGCAGGTACTCCGAAGGATCTCTGTTAGCTCGGGCAGGTTCCTATGTTCTGGATAGGCTCGCATGGCGCGCAAGACGCGCCACTCCAAATACAAAAGAGGTGTGATCATGAAAGCGGATAGTTTCGCCAGATATCAACAGGCCAAAGAGATCTATGCCCAGGCGGGGGTGGACGCGGACGCGGCCATCGCGGCCGCGAGCGCGATACCGGTCTCCATGCACTGCTGGCAGGGTGACGATGTGATCGGTTTCGACGGCGTGGGCGCGCTGACCGGCGGCATCGCCACCACGGGCAATTACCCCGGGCGAGCCCGCACGCCGGAGGAGCTCAGGGCCGACATCGCCAAGGCCCTGACCCTGATCCCCGGCGTGGTCAAGCTCAACCTGCACGCCTGCTATGCGGAGAAAAAGGGCAAGGCGATCGATCGCGACGCCTATACCATCGAGCAGTTCCAGGGCTGGGCCGATTTCGCCGTGGACAAGGGCTTGGGGCTCGATTTCAACCCCACCTTTTTCTCCCACCCCATGATGGACGGCAACCTTTCCCTGGCGAGCCCCAAAGACGATGTGCGCAAGTTCTGGATCGAGCACGGCAAGCGCTGCCGCGAGATCGCTCTGCAGTTCGCCAAGCGCACGGGGCAGCCCTGCGTGACCAACTACTGGATGCCGGATGGGGCCAAGGATACCTGCGCCGATACGGTGGCGCCCCGTGAGCGCATGACCCAGTCGCTGGACGCGATATTCGCCGACGAGATCGACGCTTCCCTGGCGCCCTGCGCCGTGGAGAGCAAGCTCTTTGGCGTGGGCCTGGAGAGCTATACCGTGGCCTCGCACGAATACGCCCTCGGTTACGCCATCTCGCGCGGCAAGCTCTATTGCCTGGATGCGGGGCATTTCCATCCCACGGAGGTCATCAGCGCCAAGATCACCGCGGTGCTCTGTTTCCTGGACAAGGTGCTGCTGCACGTCTCGCGCGGCGTGCGCTGGGATAGCGACCACGTGGTCACCTGGGACGACGAGCTGCAGAGGATCATGAACGAGATCGTCTGGAACGGCCTCACGGGCAGGGTGTACATCGGCCTCGACTATTTCGACGCCTCCATCAACCGCATCGCCTGCTGGGCGATCGGCATGCGCAACGCGCGCAAGGCGCTGCTCTACGCCAACCTGGCGCCGTCCGCGGCGATGCGCGCCGCAGAGGCAGCGGGCGACGATACGGCGCGCCTGGCCCTGATGGAAGATGCCAAGACGCTGCCCTTTGGCGCCGTGTGGCAGTACTATTGCGAACAGAGCGGCGTGCCCGCGGATGGCCAGTGGTTGGGCGTGGTCAAGGAATACGAAAAGACGGTGCTGGCCGCCAGGTGATCGCCAGCCAGCATTGGGTTGGAAACTATCGAAGATCAAGCTGCAGGCGCCAAGGGGATCTCCCACCGATGAACACCGATGGGGAGGATCAACACCGATGAGCAATCAACCACCAAGGCACAAAGGGCACCAAGATTTCAAAGCCTTTGTGCTCTTGGTGTCGTTGTGGTTTGTTTTTCATCGGTGTTCATCCTCTTCCATCGGTGTTCATTGTTAAAAATTCTCTTGGCACACTCAAGCCAACAATTGCGCAATCTTGAAATATACCAAAAAACCATTGACAGGCTTAAGCGATGGTGGTATATTAGGGGTGTCGATAAGACGATAGTGACAAATCGACAGCGACCCGGTGCATTGGACCATCCTGTGCGGCTACGGCGGTTTCGTGGGTGTGCGGCGATGGAGGGATGCCTATGACGGGACGACGAGATTGAGGCCGGCCAGGCTCATTCAGCGAGCCTGGTCGGCTTGTGTTTTGTGGCGGGCGTAGGCCGGGTACGGCGAAGCAGCAAAGGATGCGTGTAATACGTACCGTATGGGAGGTCTAGCATGAGCAGGATGAAAGTTGCGCGTACATATTGCGATGAAGCAGGGGAAACGCACTTTGGGGAGGCAGAGATCGATTTCGAATCCATCCAGATCGCCCCACTCGCTAATACGGTAGAGGCCTCCAAGCTGACGCCAGCGACGGGGTATCGCTTCATAAGAAACACCGCGTGTGAGCTCGATGAGTGGGACGGCTGGCATCCGGCGCCATGCCGGCAGCTGGTGGTCCTCTTGCGCGGCGAACTCGAGACGGAGGTGAGCGACGGTGAGCTCATGCGATGGGGGCCGGGAGATTTAGTGCTCGTTGAGGATGTCAAGGGCAAGGGCCATCGAAACCGCGCGCTAAAGAAAGGGGAAGCGCTTATGTTGTTTGTGCCGATACTGGAGTAGATCAACTCTGAGGAGAGGCGCCTCAGGATGGAGTCGCAGGCGCACTTCACGCCAACGCGGCAAGGAGGACAACATGATTCTTGAACAGCGCATATTCAAGGCCAAAATGGGGTACAGAGACCAGGTGGTGGCTCTGGGCAAGGCAGAGGGCAAGCGCATGGGCAATCCCTATCAGCGTGCTTATGCCCCGATGACGGGACCCAGTTACATCGTGATTTTCGAGTTCCTGCACGAGGACATGGCAGAGCTCAACAAGTACTGGGCCAAGTGGGCCACCGAGCCGGAGGCCATCGAGTTCGGGAAAAGGCTCAGCGAGCTAATCGAAAACGAATCGCGCTACGAATTGTACACCATATTGTAGTGGTGCGCGCCACACTGCCCAGCGATCAGCGGCCCCTATGGACCGCGGCGCTCCAGGGCCGCTCTGGGTAGAGGGGGACGGGGGAGATCTCTAATGATGAACACCGATGGGGGAGGATGAACACCGAT
>CAYQDH010000653.1:0-2835 GCA_964416075.1 uncultured Anaerolineales bacterium
GTGGTTCTCGCAGGTATGCGTGTCCTTGAGGATCATCTCGATCACGCACCCCCGGGTCACATCCAGCGTGTGCCGGATATACCCCCGCACCTTCTCCGCGTCGAATTCGCCCACCAGGTGCGCCGGGTGCGGTTTCCAGGAGTAGATGTAGCGGTTCCCCAGCTTTTCCGCGCAGCGCTCCACGTCGGCAAAGGGCGAGATGGAGATGCGCCGCAGGTGGGGAATAGTAAAGACGTCATCCAGCTTGTTCGTCAGGTCCTCGCAGCACCCGTACCCGTTCAGCCCGAACGGCTCCAGCAACGGCTTTTCGTATTGCAGAATGAACTCGCTGTGCATCTCGGGCGACACTTGGGCCATCTCCTGCGCCTCGGCGGAGGCCCACATATCGCACGGCCGGATGCGCGCCGGGTCATAGTCGGGCAGCGGCAGCTCATCGGTGTAGCCCACGCCCCCGGAAGAGTGGTACGTGTCGTCGTTGTTCAGGCTCAGCAGGTTCAGGTCGATGTACTGCTGCACCAGCCGCCGGTTCCCCTCTTGCAAAAAGGCCATCGCCTCGTGCAGCATCGCCGGGTTGTCGTACATGTCCCACATCACCTGGGCCAGGCCGCGCAGCTGGCAATACAGGCTCATCAGGTGGAATGAGACGTGCGCCACCCCCTTCTGCCGGACGGAGAGGATATCGTCAAAGATGTCCTGGGTGCGCTCCAGGTCTCTGGCGCTGCCCTCTTCGTCGACCCGGACCTCGGGGAAGTG
The DNA here is from genome assembly GCA_964416075.1 of uncultured Anaerolineales bacterium. Classification (GTDB taxonomy): domain Bacteria; phylum Chloroflexota; class Anaerolineae; order UBA1429; family UBA1429; genus CAYQDH01. Next base: position 754 of record CAYQDH010000653.1, read on the forward strand.
CAGCTTTTTCAGGTCGTCGGGGCTGTTGATCACCGGGTCGAACCCCCACGCGCCGGTGGCCTGCGCGCTGGGGATGTGCTGCGGCGCCAGGCCCCACCCCGTGTTCGTCACCCGCTTGTTGATCGTGTACGTCCCCTCGATCACCGTATCGTCGTGGATATGCTCGTGGTGGTAGATGCGGTTGCGCAGCCTCCACTCGATCTGCCGCGCCTCCGCCCCTTCGCAGAGCATCCTGTCTTCGGGCAGCAGCTCGCGCCACGAGCCCTCGGGGAAGACCAGAATCATGGGCCGCACGCGCTGCAGGCTGTTGTGGCGCCGCCACATGGCGCGGCGCTCATCCATCATAGGCAAGGCGGCGATCTCAGCCACGCGTTGGGCTAGCTCGCGCAGGATCAAGCGATCTCTAGGGGCGGGATAGTCTGACATGTCGTATCCATCCTCTTACAGGCCTGGAGTCTTGCGCGCCATATTACTCATAAGCCCGTCTGGCATCAAGTGCGCCCTAGGATCAGTCCCTCCTTGTCCGGCCCTTCCCGATAGCGCAAAGCGCTTGCGCAATCCACATGCTACAATATCAATAGAGCTCATGCTCTACTTTGACCTGACGAACCAAGATTTTCACTGTCGCGGAATCGTCATGGGTAGCACTCCGTGGGCTGCCGCCCACTTGTGCCCGAATGACATTCCTGTACGGCAATTTGCCCAAATTGCCGACCCTGGTAGACATCATGGATAGTCGCCTATGGCGCGGTGGGCGCCATCTGGGAATAAGGAGCACGTCCCTTCCCTTTTCCGTGTTCTCATGCCGTGTACTTCACCGCCCATGTTACGACCCTGACATGGCCTTGCCTCACCACCACGCAAACCCGGTCATCCCAGTAACACAGCGAGGAGTGCTCTCCAGCATGTACGTGTTCTACCAAACGAACCCATTTGTGCCCTCCGCCCGTCAGGCGGCCAGCCCCAGGCGCTCCTTGAGCAACGCCGTAGCCCCGTCCCTGCCCGCCCCAATGCCTTGGGCGCAGCGCCTTCACCCCCCGCTATATGGGCTTTCACCTCGTATGCATTGTACCAAACGAACCCAATTTGCTTCCCAGCCCACCAAGGGGCGGCTCCAAGCCGCCCTCTGCGAGCAGGACTCCGGCTCCATCGCCTTGGGGTGCCGTCACTCAGTCGCTCGGCTGCCGCGCCAGCTTACGCGCTCGATGTATACTACCAAACGAACCCAATTTGCTCTTCGGCTCGCCATGTGGCGCTTCGAGACCTCTCTCCCCAATCAGGAGCCCGTCCCCATCGGGCGCCGCCTAGCCGGCCGCATGCCGTACCAGCTTACGCGCTCGATGCATTCTACCAAACGAACCCAATTTGCTCTCCCGCCCGCCACAGGGCGGCATCAGGCCTCTCTCTGCAACCAGGACCCCAGCCCCATCCTCATGGGGCGTTGTTACGTAGCCGGGGCATCCTCATGCCCCGCGGGCCTATGCCCTGCGCGTCCATGCCTATGCCCCGCCTACCTACCATGCCCCGGCGGTCTACGCCTCCGTCCTCTCGGGGCTGGGCGGATCGATCTGCCCCAGGATCTTGCCCGAGCCGATCCAGGGCGCATAGGTGTTGCCGATGATGCACGCGCCGTCGAGCGACCCCGCGAAGGCGGCCCTCATGTCGTGGGGCTTGCTGCCCCCCTTGGGATTGTCGGGGCTATTGACCATAAAGTGGTTCCCGATGAAGGTGCACCCCTTGGCCTCCGGCGCCACATAGATTCCCACCATTACATCGCGCTCGGTCCAATGGCTGGCATAGAGCAAAGACTCCGAGATGCGCGTGTGCGGCCCCTTGAGGTACCAGCCATAGCCCGTCGTGCCCTCAGGCCCGGTCGGACCATCCGAGTAGCACTGCACGTACGAATTCTGCCGGCCCTCGTCATGAAAGCACGTCACGAGCGTCCGCTGTGTGTTCCAGTTCCACACGTGAACCATGTGGAAGAACACCGAAGCGGCCGAGCACCACACGCAGGTCTCATAGCCGGTCACGATCACATCGCGAATGGAGCTATCGTGGGCCAGGTGCAGACACAGGCCCTTG
>CAYQDH010000654.1:0-2830 GCA_964416075.1 uncultured Anaerolineales bacterium
TTCGCTCATCGCCCGTTACGACCCTGAGGGTTGGGACGTCCGCTGGACCGAGGATCCTTGGTTCCAAGGCCTCGGCGACATGCCCGAAACCGACGAGCCACTAGATCCAGAGGATACTTGTTCTAATTAGCCACCTTGGCGGAAGGGGAGGAGGGGCCACGCAGACCCCTGCGTCCCAGGATTCCCCGGTAAGGTGAGCCTAATCTACCAGGACAGACGTTGGGGCCCACATCTCAACTTGATCCGTTGCCGCTCAAGGGTAAAATGTCTCCAGTATGGATCCCAATAAGGAGAAATCGATGCGCGACATTTTGATCGGCACCAGTGCTCTGCCCAGCGCTAATGTGGATCTGATGAAAGAGGCCGGCATCGGCTGGCTGAGGCATGGCTTCCCCTATCCCTTCCTCGATCGCCTGGGCGGTGAGCTAGACGTGCGCTATGTGCAGGCGCGCGAAGCGGCCCGGCAACGGGCGGCGCAGGGGTTCCGACTCATGGGCGTCAGCCCCGGCCTGGGGATCGGCACGATGAAAGAAGATGAGCAGGGGCAAATGCGCATGGTCTGGCAGGGCCGCACGCCCTCCTGGATGGGCGAGCCGGGCTCGGCCGAGTTCGCGCGCCACTATCGCGAGCTGTGCGCCTTCCTAGCCACAGACCTGCATGGCTTGGTGCAGATGTGGCAGATCGCCAACGAGCTAGAGATACCCCAGTTCGCTGGGCCGATGAACATGCGCCAGGCCTGCGAGTTGGTCATCGAGGCCGCGCACGGGCTCAAGGAGACGGACCCCGGCCTGATCGTGGGCACCAACACGGGTGGCAGCGTGCGCTCCTACTACCTCTATGGCCGCCTCTACGCGGACGCGCAGGCGCCCCTGGACTACTGTGGCGTGGACCAGTATTACGGCACCTGGCAGGCCGGCGGCCCCGACACCTGGCGCGAGCGTCTGCAAGAGCTGTGGGACCTCACGGGGCTCAAGGTGTTGATCAACGAATGGGGCTATGCCTCCGCGGGCGGCCTGCAGACCCTGGAGGAGCAGCAGGTGCACCTGCCCATCTGCCAGACGCACAAATGGCGCAACGCATGGGGCGGCGGCCACACAGAAGAGATACAGGCCGACTATGTGCGCGTGGCCCATGAGGTTTTCTATGAAAAGCGCGATATCCTCCTGGGAGCCTTTTTCTACCGTTGGGAGGATCAGGAGCAGTGCTGGCAGTGTGGCCGCGCCGATTGCCCCGTGGAGACAGCCTGGGGCCTGGTGGATCGCCAGGGCCAGCCCAAGCGCGCGTACTATACTTTCCGAGATGGGGTGCAGCGCTTACTGTCAGGCTGATTGCGGCCTGAAACCGCGTTTTCGGAATCGCGGTCCTGGGTCACAAATCATCCGGAGCACCAGCATCGGACTGGCTCTTTTGCGGCAAGACAACGACGTCCCAGACCTGTAAAGGACCCCGCTCACAGCGTCGCTTTTGGTGCCGCCCGGTGTTCTTACGTGCAATGATCGGATTCTGTGCAGAAGGAAGACATCCATGGTCGACCCAATCTATCGCGCCCTGGCCCAGCGCCTCGATGCCATCCCCAACGGCTTTCCCGCCACCGAGAGCGGCGTTGAGTTTCGACTCCTGGCACGGCTCTTCACGCCTCAGGAAGCGGCCTTGGCCAGCGCCATGCGCTTGACCCCTGAGGGCTCGGCAGAGATCGGCGCCCGCGTCGGCCTGGCGCCTGCGGAGGCGCATCGCGCCCTAAAGGAAATGGTTCGCAAGGGACTGATCGATGTTCGCCGGGAGGGCCGGGAGCTTCGCTTTGGCCTATTGCCTTTTGCCATCGGCTTTTACGAGGCCCAGGGCTCGCGTCTGGATGCTGAACTGGCCGCGCTGGTGGAGCAGTATTTTCAGGAGACCAAGGGCAAGACCATTTCGGACGCGACCCCGCCTCTGCATCGCGTCATCCCCGTAGGTGAGGCCGTCTCCGCCAATCTCGACATCCTCCCTTACCAGCGCGCTTCGGATATCGTCGACAGCGCCAAGGCCTGGGGAGTGATTCCCTGCATCTGTCGCCGCCAGCAAAAGCTGGTGGGCAAGGGCTGCCAGAGCCCCGCGGAGAATTGCCTGGTCTATGCCCCGGTGGAGGGCGCCTTTGACCGCAGCCAGTCGGTGCGCGCAATAAGCAAAGAGGAGGCCCTGCAGGTGCTGCGCCAAGCCGAAGAGGCCGGGTTGGTGCATACCACGATGAACCACCAGGCCCCGGCAGATTATATCTGCAATTGCTGCCCTTGCTGCTGTGGCGTGTTGCGCGGCTTGACCGAGTTCGGCCAACCTGCCGCCGTGGCCCACTCCGGGTTCCAGGCCACCGTGGATGCGGTGCTCTGTACGGGCTGTGGCGCCTGTGCCGCGCGGTGCCCCACAGGCGCCTTATCCCTGCAAAACGACGTGAGCATTGTCCATGTGCAGCGCTGCATCGGTTGTGGGCTTTGCGTGGCGGCCTGCCCCAGCGACGCCCTGAGCCTGGCCCCACGCCCCGAGAGCGAGCGTATCGCGCCCCCCGCCGACATGGCCGACTGGCTGGCCCAGCGCGCTCACGCCCGCGGCATCGTGCTCGAAGATATCTTGTAAGGAGATGCCGTGCAACCGACGTTGGCCCTAGCGATCGAGGACTTGGTGCCGGTCATCCTGTCGCTGTTGGCGTTAAGGTGGCTGGCGCGCATGGCTTTGCGCATGCATCGCCCCAGCGGCTACCTGGCTACCGCAGGCCTAGTCCTGATCGTCCTCGGTGGCGTGCTCAAGGCCACGGCCAAGCTGATCGCCGTGATCGGCGGGCGCGAGGTTGCATGGATGG
>CAYQDH010000655.1:0-2815 GCA_964416075.1 uncultured Anaerolineales bacterium
AAGGCACAAAAAGAGGCCGAGCAGGATCGCGAACGCCCGATGCTGGAGCTGGAGCAAAAGAGAGCGTACTGCGAGCGCAGCGTCCGCAAGCCGGAAATGGGCAGTACAAGGATGGAGCACCCCCACCCTTCCCGGCAGTCGAGACGAAAACCCCACTCCCCTATTGACCTGAGCGAAAATATGCTGTAGAATTAATGTGTATCAAGTTGATAAATAAAGTTTGAATAATCACGGTGCAATTTCTCCTGACAGGGATCACCATGCGTTTCTGACTAATCCATCTATACCTCCATAGAGACGCGCGAGGAGAGGCCCCGGTCGGTTGTTCGGGCAGCATCGTTTTCTCGGTGGAGGGAGATCGATCATGAGTGAACCCCTGAGATTGCTGGGTGTGTTTGCGCACCCCGACGACGAAACCCTCGGCGTGGGAGGAACCCTGGTCAAGTACGCGGCAGAGGGTGTGGATACCTATCTGGTCACCGCTACTCGAGGCGAGCGAGGCTGGATGGGCCCCCCGGAGCAAGACCCCGGCATGGAAGCGCTGGCTCGCATTCGCGAGGCCGAGCTAAGGGCCGCAGCCAAGGCATTGGGCATCTGCCACATCACCTTCCTCGACTATATCGACGGCGACCTGGACCAGGCGCCCCACGATGAGGTCATCGGCAAGATCGTGCGCGAGATTCGCCGCGTGCGGCCCCAAGTGGTGATCACCTTTCCTCCCGATGGCACCTATGGACATCCCGATCATATCGCCATCTCCCAGTTTGCCACCGCCGCAACGATAGCCGCGACGGACCCAAGTTATGTCGACTCGGACCAGCAGCCCCCTCACCGCGTGGCCAAGCTGTATTACTTTGTGGATACCAAGAGCACCATAGAGCTGTACAAACAGATCGTCGAGGATCTCAGCATGGATATCGATGGTGTCCATCGCGAGTCCGTGGGCTGGGATGATTGGGCCGTCACCACCCGCATCGACGCCACCTGCTGCTGGCGCTCGGCCTACCAGGCTGTTCTGGCGCACCAGAGCCAACTGCCCAGCCTGGGCTCGATGATCGAGGAGTCCGAGGACACCCATGAACGGATCTTTGGCCACAACACGTTCTACCGGGCGTACAGCCTGGTAAATAGTGGGCGTCAAATAGAAAATGATCTCTTTGAGGGCGTGGAGGGCTCCCGCAGCCACGCTCGATGCAGCCAGGGAGGTGCCTGATGAGCATCACGAGCGTTTCCCGGCGCATCGCCGCGCTCCGCACGCTAATCCAGCCTACCACACGTTTCCTGGAGGTCTCTTTCTATGCCGACTTGGTGAACAAGCCCGGCGTCAGCAACTTTGCCCTTGGTAACCCGCACGAGATGCCTCTGCCGGCCCTGGTAGAATCCCTTCAACGGTGGATGGTGCCCCAGGACAAGGACTGGTACGCCTACAAGATGGGCGAGCCCCGGTCCCAGTAGGTGGTGTCCGCATCCTTGCGCGTCAGCCACGGGCTGCCCTTTGAGCCGCACGATATATTGCTCACGGGCTATGCCTTTCCCAATGCCTTGCTGCAACACGCCCTGCCCGACCTGAACAAGCTCTCGATCGATGTCGCCCACCTGCAACAGAAGCGTGATCGGCTCGTTGGCACCTTGCGCAATATGGGCTATGCGGTGCACCTGCCCGAAGGCACCTTTTACCTGTTCCCCCAGTCTCCCTGGGAGGACGACTGGGCCTTCGCCGAGCTCCTGGCCGAGCACAACATCCTCTCATTGCCAGGCTCCGTGACAGAGATACCGGGCTATTTCCGCCTGTCGCTCCCGGCGAGCGACGAAATGATCGACCGCGCCCTGCCTGGTTTCGAGGCGGCCCTGCGGCAGGCTCGCGAGCGAAACCGTGAGCCGGCAAGCGTGGCTGTAGCGACCGGCCGATAGGTCAAGTGCGACCCGGCCACAGCCAGCTCCCGATGCCTGAGACGAGAAGCAGTGGGATTGGGGGCGATGCCGAGAGCATATAACCACGATGAGCTCTCGGCATCGCCTGTAGCTGTCACCCTTGGATGCGTGCTTCGATTAGCCGATGGTAGCGCTGCACTTCCTGCAGCGTGAGGTCGCGGCTGCTGATGTTCAGCAGCAGGACTGTGTTGCCATAGCGCACCAGGGCAGCATAGCCCCGCACCCCATAGAGGTCCACCCAGGCCACCCCCCATGTCTCATCGCCATACGTCGTGGTGACCCGCTGGTAGGGCTGCACGGCTGCCTTGGGCCCACCCTCCTGCAAATACATGGGGTTGTGCGTGAATTGCTGTCGCGCCGAATTCAGCGCCGCCTGCGCCGCATCTGCTGACTCGTACAGCAGGAGGTGTTGGCGAAGGGTGAGGGCACCATAGCCTGACCCCGACGCCCGGAACAGCCTCCATTGGGAATCGCGCAATCCCTCCTCAGGGAAGAAGACCTGCTTCCACGAGGCGCTGGCCTTCCACATGGCATAGGTCCCCTCGCTCAGCAGTGAGAGCCCCCCGCCCAGTTCCTCGGCGCCAAGGAGCAGGTCCTGCGTCGTTCGGTAGCCACTCGCCATCTGGACGCTCGGTGGGGTAGCGAATTGGGTCACCATAAACAAGCATACTAAGGCCAGCATAATGAACAGTCTCCTCATCCCTCTACGGCTCTCGTTTCCCATCGTGTGCCTCCCTTTCCCACTCGCTCTCAACTTTTGCCCTAGGGTACCAGGCAGGCAGGAGGAGACTGTGTCTTGTACCGTGAGGGAAGCGCGTGAAATCGGGAGCAAAACGTGAGGAATTGGGGACGCGGGATGACGGCTATGACACCGGGGCGGATC
>CAYQDH010000656.1:0-2812 GCA_964416075.1 uncultured Anaerolineales bacterium
CGAAGGGTCTCCACATTGTTGGCGGAGATGCTTCCCTTCGGTCAGCATGACATCGTCGCAGGCCTAGACATCTCACCCTGAGGCTGCCTCTTGGCCGAAGGGTCTCCACATTGTTGGCGGAGATGCTTCCCTTCGGTCAGCATGACATCGTCGCAGGCCTAGACATCTCACCCTGAGGCTGCCTCTTGGCCGAAGGGTCTCCACATTGTTGGCGGAGATGCTTCCCTTCGGTCAGCATGACATCGCCGCAGGCCTAGACATCCTCCCAGCGCCTAGCTTCGCGGGCGATCTCTTCTTCGATGGGCTCGATCAGAGTTTGCCGGCAGCGGCGGCCGCCCGGGGCGGACCGCAGCGGTCCGCCCCAGTAGTGGGGGCTGGGCCGCACGCTCAGGTCCACCGTCGCAGTGACCATGCGAAGCGCATCATCTCTTTCATAGGCCCGAATCGAGCAGGGAGCATAGAGGGTGGGATCGGCATGCATCTCCCCCGCACAGTGTCCCCCGGGATCCCACACCCCCGCGGGGCCGTCGAGGCTGCTGACGACCATCCACACGCCGTTATCGGCCGCCCGCGCGGGCATGAGCCCGGCGAAATAACCGGCATTAGGAAAGAGCACCAGTTCCGCCCCCTTGTAGGCCAGCAGGCGGGTGGTCTCGGGAAACCAGCTATCGTAGCAGATGATAATCCCCACCCGGCCCAGGTCAGTCTGGAACACCGGGTAGCCCACCCCCGGCGTGGCCCCCTCGTCCTCCTCCGGGTCGTAGAGTTGGTTCTTGGAATAGGCGCCTACCAGGTTGCCCGAGCGATCGTACAGGGGGGCCGTATTCAGGGTCAGGTCGCCGCGCCGCTCGTAAAAGCTGCCCGAGACATACATCTTGTGCTGGCGCGCCTTGCGGGCCAGCAGGGCGCCGCTGGGGCCATCCAGGGGCTCTGGCTCGGCCACCGGCTTGCCATTGAACATCTCGGGCAAGAGGGCCACATCCACGCCTTTTTCCCCGGCGCGGTCCAGCCAGGCCTCCCAGTGCGCCACATCGCCGTTGCCCCAGCTGCAGGCCACTTGGACCAACCGAGGCGGGATGGGGGCGCACTCTTCAAGTGAGACATGCTCCCATTGCACCCGACCGTCAGCGCTAAAGCGATAGTAGAGGCGAATCTCGGCCTCCAGGTCTCGGTCAGGCCCAGGGAAGCGCTCTTCGCCCACGATGACGCTATCTTTGCGATGGTAGGTGAATACCGCGTTGTTGAACCCCTCCCCCAGTACGCCGTGCACCAGGTGGCGGTTCAGGTCAGTCAGGCCCTCGGCGCGCAAGCGCACTCGCAGGCAATAGGTCTTGCCTGCTTCGAGCATGGCGGCATGGCGCAGGTAACCGAAGCATTCCTGCCGTCCGTTGCCCTCAGCCATGAGGTAGTAACGCCCGTCGCTGGTGCGTCCCGAGCCAAAGAGGGGCGCCAGCGCCGGGTTGGGGCAGACGGACTCCCAGCCAGCGGGCCAGGTTCGCCCATCTTTTGTCATATCAGGACCGATCAGATTGTCCATGTCGTTGTTATCTCCAACCTACTTGCTCTCCGAATTCAGCGCGTGTTGTCCTCGCGCCAGCGAGGCAAAGATGCCGCCCACGCAGAGGAACGCCGAAATAGTAAACGCCGTCCTGGCGCTCTGCAAGAACGCCGGATAGTGTTCGGGCGTGATCTGCACCTGCCCGATAAAGAGGCCAAAGAGGATCATGGTGATCCCCATGCTGAGCATTTGCCCAAAGGTGCGCATTGTTGATACGACACTGGAGGCCATCCCATAGTAGCGCTTTTCGACAGCTCCCATGATCGCGCTCACGTTGGGCGAGGAAAAGAGGGCAAAACCGAATCCCAGCAGCAACAGACAGAGGATCACATAGGCCAGGCTGGTCTGCTCTCCCAGGAAGCTGAGCAGAATCAGCCCCACCACCGTAAAGCCCATCCCCGCGCTGGCCACGACCCGCGCCTGCATGCGGTCCGACATCCTACCGGCCAGGGGCGAAAAGATGGCTTGCATCAGGGGTTGCGCCACCAGCACCAGGCCCGCCTGCTGGGGCGTCAAAGCCTTGATGTATTGCAGGTACAGGCTCAACAGAAAGGTGACGGAGGATGTTGCCGCATAGCTGGCCAGCGCGGCCAGGCTGGAAAGGGTAAAGACGCGGTGCCCGCGGAAGAGGCGCGTCTCGAGGATGGGATATTTCGTGCGCACCTCGTGCCAGATAAAGATGGCGCCCGCGGCCAGGCCGCCCAGGATCAGCCAGGCCCCGCGCAGCGCCGGCAGCTGCGCGAACCCAAGCATCAAGGCCACCACGGCCACCCCATAGATGGCCGATCCCCCCAGGTCGAACGAGTCGCCGGGGGAGCCCGCCCACTCGCCCTTCATCTTCCACAGGCTATAGACGAGAGTCACCAGTCCCAGGGGGACGCTGGTCCAAAAGATGCTGCGCCAGCCCCACTGGGCCACCAAAAAGCCACCCAGGAAAGGCCCCAACGACAGCCCCGTATACACCGTGGCCACATTGATGCCCAGGGCCTTGCCCCTCTCCTGGGGTGGGTAGACGGAGGTGAGGATGGCTGCGCTGGTGGCAAAGAGCATCGCCCCGCTGATCCCTTGGATGATGCGCGCGATGAGCAATGTGATGCCCGCGCCCGCCAGCGCGCAGAGCAAAGACGCCACGGTGTACAGCGCCGTGCCGATCAAGAATACGCGCTTTCGGCCATAGATATCGGCCAACTTGCCAAATGGCAGCAAAAAGACGGCAGCAGCCAGGCTATAGGCGGTGACCAGCCAACTGAGGAG
>CAYQDH010000657.1:0-2812 GCA_964416075.1 uncultured Anaerolineales bacterium
TGGAAAGCTATGAGGGGACCTTTGACGAGCCGATGAACGTGGATGTCTGGAATATCCATAACCAGGTTCTGCAGGAGAAAAGCGATGACTATGGCGCCGGCATTCCTGTGGGGATCGATGCGACGGAGGGCGAGCTCTATCCTTGGTGGCGGAACGATGATGTCGCGATCTTTGAGGAGCAAGTGATCGCCTTCCGCCAATGGATGGCTGACAATGGGCAACGCGACAAGCCCCTCATTATCTCAGAGTTCGGCGTGCTGTACCCGTCCTCCTGGTTTGACGGACTAGGTGGCCCTAAGGGCGATGAGCGGGTCAAGACCTTCATGACGCAGACCTACGAATTTCTCTCCAGTGCGACCGATGAGGAACTTGGTTTCCCGGCGGATGAGAATCGCTTGGTGCAACGTTGGGCTTGGTATGGCCTTAACAACTTGTCCTGGGAACAGAGTAAGACCGCGGGTTTCAATGGTAACCTGACCAATGCGCGCACTCGGAGGTTGACTCCCTTTGGCGAGCACTATGAGCAGGTGGTGAAAGACCTACTGGAGTCGCAGTAGCGCGATTGGGCAGCCACTAACCGAGGCCCGGGCGCATCAGGTGTTGGCCAAGAGGTCGCCCGGGCCTTGAACGAAGAGAAGCGCATCGGGTAGTGAAGGAGGTAGAATGGACCAGCGAGTCGGTGCATCGCTGGCGTACAGGTCGGCGTTTCACCTGTGAGGATGCTCATTTGGGTTGAGTGGTTTGATAGATAGGAGTAGGTGATGAAATCTCGCCGTCCCACCACCGGGAAGCTAACGTCGCGTCGAGCCCAACACGGCGCAGTACATGGTTGGACCCGGTGGGCCTTTTTTCTGCTCTGCGTCTTTGTCGCGGTAGGAATGGCCGTTCCGGCGGCCTGGGCCCGCCCGCAGAACCGGGCTCTTCGCCAGACTGTGCCCATGACGCCACCTCCCACATGGACGCCCAGTAGCCCAGTCGGCCCCACTGAGAGGCCTACCCGGCCGCAGCCTCCCACATCCGAGCCGGCTACGCCCTCTCCTGCCGGAGAGCCGACGCGGCCTCCCGGAGCCCGGCCTTGGCTTGGCCTGAGTGCAGAGCCCCTTGTAGCCGAACCGGGAACAGCTGTGTTGATCCTCCTGGAGTTGCAGAACTTGAGCGATGGTTCTTTGGAGAATGCTACCATCACCCTGCCAGGATACTCTGCTTTGTCTTTGCAAGGGGTGCAGACTTCTTTGGGCCAGGCACAGTTTAGCCCTGACGGGGTCACCTGGACCCCGGGTCCCCTGACCGGACATGGTGGTGGCATTTTACAGCTGGCAGCTGTTGTCGGTCCGGATGCGCTCCCTGGTACCCAGATGCTGTTGCAGGCCACGCTTGTCTGGCCAGGAGGCCAGGTGCAGAGCAACGGGTGGCCGCTTTCGTTGCCCGCTGCCCTCTTGCCCGACGCAGGTGGCTGATTGGCCCATGTGCCGGATGATGACCATTCCCATGGCTGCAACAACGCAGTTGCTGCGTCCTAGAATACCCTTCTGCCTCTTTCGGTGTACAATAGTTACACTGGCTGCCGGATGACGCTGCGCGCCCCCTGGCTGGCTCACAGCATGGTTCTACCACCCGCACTTGACTTGGGGTCATACGAATGACGGAATTACATCAGCAGGGCGTTGCGATCTCTCGCGATGGGACATCTCAAGGCAGGCTAATGGCCAAGATCGGCGATCGCTCTGCGCGTATCGGCGTCGTTGGGCTTGGCTACGTTGGCCTACCTCTAGCCGTCGAATTTGCCCGCGCCGGGTTCTGTGTAACGGGCATCGACCTCAACGTCGCCAAGTGCACCGCTCTCAACGCCGGCCGTAGCTATGTGGCGGATGTGCCTTCCGAGATCGTGAGCCAGTTGGTGGCCTCGCATCATCTTGTGGCCGCAGCGGACTATGCTCTGCTGGCCGAATCAGATGTCGCCATCATTTGTGTGCCCACTCCGTTGGGCAAATCCAAGGACCCCGACATCTCTTATATCTTGGCCGCTGCGGACGCCCTGGCTCCCGCCATGCACGCCGGTATGCTCGTCGTCCTGGAGAGCACCACCTACCCCGGCACCACCGAGGAAGTGCTTTTGCCCCGCATCCGGCAAAACGGTTACGTCGTGGGCCGGGACATCTTTCTGGCCTTTTCACCCGAACGCGTGGACCCGGGTAATCAGCAGTATCATACGCGCAATACCCCCAAGGTGGTGGGCGGCACGACGCCTGCCTGCCTGGAGGTCGCTTCAGCTCTCTACGCTGCCGCGGTCGATCATGTTGTGCCCGTTTCCAGCCCTGCCACAGCAGAGATGGTCAAGATCCTGGAGAATACCTTCCGCGCCGTGAACATTGGCTTAGTGAATGAACTGGCGATGATTTGCCAGCGCCTGGGGATCGATATCTGGGAGGTGGTGGCCGCTGCCGCCACGAAACCTTTTGGCTTCACGCCCTTTTATCCGGGCCCCGGTTTGGGCGGACACTGCATACCTATCGATCCACTTTACCTCACGTGGAAGATGCGTGGCTTGGGCTTGCAGACGCGCTTCATCGAACTGGCCGATGCCGTGAACTCGAACATGCCCCACTATGTCGTGGGCCGTATCCAGGATGCGCTGAATGAGGAGGGCAAACCCTTGCGAGGCGCCCGCATTCTGGTCTTGGGCGTCACCTACAAGAAGGATGTAGATGACCTGCGTGAGAGCCCTGCTCTGGCTATCATCGAGGAGTTGCGCCAACGTCACGCCGATGTCACCTATAACGATCCTTTCATCCCAGTGCTGTCACTTGGCGCG
>CAYQDH010000658.1:0-2803 GCA_964416075.1 uncultured Anaerolineales bacterium
CCTCGCTGTGAATGGGCCCCTCCAGGGGGTGGTAGGCCTCCGCGGAGCGGCCATAGCGCACGCCCCAGTCGTCTACGACCTCGGCGGGGCGGTCCTCATCCTTGGGGTTGCCCCCGCCGCGCTGTACGCACACCCCGTCCAGGTCCAGCGCCTCCACCATCTCCAGCAGATCTCCGCCGGGGCAGAGGCCCTCGATCACCGCGGGATGGATATAGAGCTCCATCAGCGGGATGTGGTCCGGTTCTTGCCGCCGCAAGCAGGCCACGATGCGTTGGTATCCGTTCATTCGGGTGTCCTCCTATCGGGGCGCACGGCCACGACGTGTGCCATGGGCTGCGTACGGGCGCTCCCTGGCACCCAACCGGTTCTCTCCGCGTCTCCGCATCTCCGTGTCCCCCGCGTCTCTCTTTACTCGCGCTCCCAGATCGTCGCGGCGATGTGCTGGGTGGGCCGCCTGGCGCTGGCCCAATAGTACATGGCCACCAACCGGCCATCGGCGCGCTGCACCAGGCGCGGATAGCCGAAATCCTCGTCGTCCTCCAGGGAGCTGTAGCCATCGCGCAGGATTCGCTCCGGCCCCCAAGTCGCGCCGGGCAGGTCCGTAGAACGGGCATCTTGCCCGCCCCACGCGCCTGTAGAGCGGGCATCTTGCCCGCTCCCCTGACCGCTCACGCGCGCCACCATCTGCCTGCGGGTGCGGTTGCCATACACGCAGCACAGGCGGCCATCGGCCAGGCGCAACAGCGCGGGCGGGTTGCCGTTGGCGATGCCTGTGTCGCCGACGTACGACAAAAGGGACCACGATGCGCCATCGTCGCGCGAGAGATAGGCGTCGATCCAGCAGCGCTCCGTGCCCGGCTCGCGGCGCCGGATCGCCGTGACCAGGGGGCGCACATCCGGACCGTGGGGCTCCTCGGTTCGCTTCGGACCGCGGCGCTCCAGGGCCGCATCTCCCGGGCCAGCGAAGAGCGGCCCTGGAGCGCCGCGGTCCGTGGGAAGCACGTCCAGGCGCACGGTGCAGGGCATCACGGCGCGGTAGGGGTCCTCGGGCGGGACGACCCAGGAGAGGAAATGAAAGGTGGCGCCGCCGTCGGTCGTGCGGGCGCAGAAAACGCGATCGCTGCCAAAATGGTCTCGCGGGCGTGCGGAGAGGAGCAAAAGGCAGTCTTGCGGGCCATAGACCACATAATCCGTGCGCGGGGTGAGCTCCCAGCCGCGCAGCTCGGGCGCATCGGGCAGTGCGCCCAGGGTGTAGGGCCCCTGCCAGCGTCGCCCGCGGTCCAACGAGTAGTAGAAGCGGCCGCGGGGGTCCTCGCAGCCGTGATAGCCCACCCCCATCACGCGCAGAGCGAACCCAGGGGCGCCGAAATCGATCCCCCCCGGGGGATCCTGAGGCGCGCCCCCTTCGCCCGTGAACCCCTCGGGCGCTTCGGCCTCCCAGGTCTCGCCGCCGTCCACGCTGCGGGCGAACCGCAGGGCGATGGGCGGCACGATGTTGTGCCCCGGCTGCACGGCATAGCCGCCCGTGGCATAGCCGACGAGGATCTCGCGCCCGTCCCAGGTCCAGGCGCCGTTGTTGGCCGGCCAGCCGGCAAAGCGGTCGGGTTCGGCGTAGACAGTGATGTGCTCACAAGTGGGCATGTTGACGTGCCTCCGTAAGACAAGGGCTCATGGCTGAGGACCTCAGTATAGCATGGTCCTGGCGGCGGGGATAGCCATTCTCAGCGGCAGGGAAGGGGACAACCACGGAACACGCCACGGCTATGGCGACGGAAAACACGGGAACCGATCCTGACGGCATCACCTGCACCAGCGAAAAGCGGCCCTGGAGCGCCGCGGTCCAGAGCGTCGGCGCGGCGCAAGCGCCGGAGGAGAATGGGGCGATCAGAGACAGCTTTTCGGGTTGACATGTCTTGGGTAGGGGCTATAATAGCGACCAGTAACCGAATAGCTCGTCTCCGACCCATCTCCCCTACCGGGCTCTCTCGTCGCCCCATGGGGCATGGGCGTTAGGGTGTGGCTGGAAACGGCCATGCCTCCCGCTTGGAAAGGAGACTCTCGATCGCCGGCCCCCATGGGCGGCGCCTCCTTGCCATGTGGAGGCGCCGCCTATTTTCGTCGTGGCGCGCCGACGCAGGGCCGTCTATCCTTGCGTCCCACACCCCCGAGACGAGCCTCACCCTATGGGAGGCTTGTTCATGAAGACCAGGTACCTCGCTGTCACATTGGCCCTCGTTCTGCTCGTCTCCGCCGTCCTCACGGCCTGTGGCCCAGCGCCCATCGTGGCGCCGGCCTCTACAGCCGTACCCACGGCCGCGCCAGCCGCGACGTCTGCCTCCGCGCCCGCTACAGAGGCCCCCGCGCAGCCCGCTATACCCGATGTGCAGATCGTGGCCGCGGGGCAGACCTTCGATGCCGCGGCGCTCAGCGCCCTGGGCGTGGTCACCCTGGAGGTAGAGACGCCCAAGGGGGAGAAGCGCAGCTACACCGGGGTGCTTCTGCAAGACCTCCTGGAGGTGGCGGGGGTCAGCGGGGAGACGATCACCCTGGTGGCCAAGGATGGCTACGAGGCTGAGGTGAAGCTGTCCGACCTGACGCCCGAGTCCATGCTGGCCTTTGGCGAGGCGGGGCTGGATGCCGTGCTGCCGGGCCTGGCTGGTGGGGCGTGGGTGCGCGACCTGGCCGAGATCGTCGTCGCGGGCGCGGCGGAGGCCGCGCCGCTGCTCACCATCGATGGCAAACCCTTGACGCTGGCCGATCTCGAGGCCCTGGAACAGGTGACCGCCGAGGTGGAGGGCAAATC
>CAYQDH010000659.1:0-2802 GCA_964416075.1 uncultured Anaerolineales bacterium
AGGCAGCCTGGTGCTCCCAACCTTTGGCTGGGGGCAGGGCGCCCACCAAGGCAAACACCACAGCCATGATACTGATGGCGCCAAACCCAGCCCAGATGACACGGCGCGATTGCTTGTAGCCATAGACTTCGGTGAGGAGATCACCAAAGATGTAGCTGAGAGGAAAGAGAATGGTCCCGCCGTCAAACGTTAGTGGCCCCAGAACCAGGATTTTCGTGGATACGACGTTGCTGACCATGAGGACAACCACAAAAGCCACCATGATCAGATCGAGATAGCGATATGCTGTCGGCTTAAGATCCTGCCCCGTCATGGCGCCGGCTCCCACAAGCGACAAAAGGTGCACATGTCTCCAGCGAGCGTGGGCTGGCCGCAACGGAGGCACGTGCCGAGTTGCTCGGGGGGATTTGCACCCAAGATCCCTTTATCCTTGGCCTGCAGAAAAGTCATGTAGAACTGGAGCTTGACCCCCGGCGACTCGTGCTCTAGCTTGTTGAGGATCTCTTTGTAAAAGATCGTCTTGGCTCTGAGCGAGAATGGGCACTCTTGGTCTATAAAGTCGATATTTCTCAGCAAGGCGTAGGCTGCTGTCTCTCGCTCGTAGAGAAAGCAGAGAGGCTTGACCTTGCGCGCCAGGCCTGATGCCGTCTCCTGCAACACGGGAGACTGGCGTCGCAGGTAGCCTTCCTGCCAATGGAGTGTGTTCTGCATGAGCACTGCCGCTTCGTCGTCCAGGTTATGACCCGTCGCGATGGCTGCATAGTGGCCTTCGTAGGCCACGTGGTTCATGACGTGCCGCTTGACCATTCCGCAGACGGAACAGGCCCGCCGCCCGCGGCGAGTGCGGGCCAGATCGGGAATCGTCTTGCCATAGGTCTGGCGGATGTTCACGACTCGAAACGGAACATGGCCATACCGCGCTGCAAAGGCTTCTACGTGCGCCTGTGACTTGTCCGAATAGCTCTCGTGATCGATACCGAGGTTGATATACAGCCCTTCAGTCTGATATCCGAGATTGATCAATATCTCCCATAGACCCAGGCTGTCTTTTCCTCCGGAGACGGCTACGAGGATGCGGTCTTGGCGGCCAAACATACCATGCTTTTCGATGGTACGTTGCACCGTATGGGGTACCCACTCCTGGAAATGTACGGAGCACAGATTCAAACGGTGCTGTGGCATGCCTATGACTGCCACGTCACCACACTTGTCGCATTTCACGTTGTCCTCCCAGCGTTGGGTCGAGCCCTTAGCCGCCGGAGATCACATTCACCAGCTTGATCTCGTCTCCTGGAGCAAGAATAGTCTGGTCGTTTACCAGTTTTTTCTCGCGCAGCGCCAAGACAGCATAAGGATCGAGCCCTATCTTTTCGATAGCGGCGCGCACTGTCATGCCGCTGGCAACCTCCCATTCCTGTTTGCGATATTTGATCTTGGCCGTGGACACGGGAACCTCCCCAGTTTCTGGAGCAGACTACTCACACTATTCTAGCGGAAAGGGGCATCGCGTCAAGCACGGTCTGGTTGGTGATGCAACCCCGAGAGACGGCTGACCGTATAGTCGCTGACAAGTATGCGCCTCTCGTTACGTTACGACCAAAGGAGGGCTTATGGACGACAGACCACCACAGAACAAAGATCACTCGCACCCACGTTCTCTCTTCTGGCCTCTGGTGCTCGTTGGAGTAGGTATTATCTGGCTACTGAGCAACCTGGGAATTCTGTCGCTGGGCAGCTTGTGGTCCCTTGTGCGCTTGTGGCCAGTCTTGCTGATCGCGATTGGGCTCGATCTCCTACTGGGTCGACGGCGCCCATGGGTAGGTGTGCTGATCGGCGTTCTCATACTAGGGCTTGTTGGGTGGTTACTGGTTGCTACACCAGGGCTGGGGGTGCCCTTGGCCGACGGGCCACAGCCGGAGACCACGCACCTGAGCGAGCCGATCGGGAACGCCACATCGGCCAAGCTCGAGCTGGATCTTGCGGAGATGCCCACCATGGTGAGGGCTCTCCCAGATTCTACCGACCTGATCGATGCGACGTTAGTGCACCGCGGCCAGATCGAGTTCCAGGTCTCCGGAGAACGTGAGAAAGTAGTCACCCTGGAGCAGGTCCGCTCCCTTGGCATACCTTGGATCGGGCTGTTCCCGTGGGACGAAGGTCGATGGGAGATCGGCCTCACCCCCGATCTTCCCCTCGAAGTGGAGATCATCGGCGGCTCGGGCGCAGCGCAACTCGATCTTGACCGGCTGCAGATCACATCTCTGAGCTTGGACGTTACCTCGGGTAGTGTGCGTGCCTCTTTGCCCGCTACAGAAAAGCGATACCAGGTGCTGGTCGAAGGTGGCTCCGGTAGTCTCGACCTGATGCTTTCGGAGGAAAGCCAGATCGACATGGATCTGAGTGTGCATTCTGGCGCGACGGACCTACTCGTCGGCCAGGGGTCAAGCCTGAATGTCCAGATCGATGGCGGATCCGGCAGGCTGCTTATCGATGTGCCTGATGACGCAGCAACGCGCTTTACCGTGAGTGCGGGCGGTTCGGGAACGGTGGCGCTTCCGAACGACCTGCTGCAGGTAAGCGATGGACAGGACAACGATGATGATACCGGCACGTGGGAGACACCCAATTTTAAAAGTGCTGGAGCGAAGATCGAGATCACAGTTGATCTCGGTTCTGGGAGGGTTATCGTGCGGTAACCAGCGGCGCCAGTTTGCGCCGTTGTATGGGTTGCGACTGGGTGCAGATGGCCTGCCGAGGATTGACAGCAGGGCCTGTCGAGGCTATTCTTCCTGTTGTGCGTCA
>CAYQDH010000660.1:0-2791 GCA_964416075.1 uncultured Anaerolineales bacterium
CTCGCTGGAGCCGGGGATATACCTTTGCGGGCTGGACCAAGGGCCCCGCCCCAGCGGCGAGACGATCTCCCAGGCGCTGGCCGCGGCGGAACAGGCGCTGAGCTACCTTTCTCGCGATGAGATCACCTTGAGCGGCGCCATAGCGGTGGTGGACAAGCGCCGCTGCATGGCTTGCCTCACCTGCGTGCGTGGCTGCCCTTACCAAGTACCGGTGATGATCGGTTCCGGAGGTCCTGGACTGGCACAAGGGGACAAGAAGGCCGTTTCATACATCGACCCGGCCCGTTGCCAGGGCTGCGGCATCTGCGCAGCCGATTGTCCCGGCAAAGCGATCCAGATCATTCACTACCACGACGACCAGGTGATCGGCGATCGCCTGCTGGGCCAGTGGTTGGTGGCGTAGGCGGGGATATCGCCAAGTGGGCAGGAAGCTCACTGCCTGTATCCGAGGGGGATAAATGGAGAACTGGAAACCTGAGATCACCGTGCTGACATGCCAATATTGCGGAAATGTGCCCGTAGAGATGGCGGGGGCGCAGCGCATCACCTATCCCGCCACCGTCAAAGTGGAGACTCTGCCTTGCACTGGGCGCATCGACCTGCTCTACCTGGTCAAGGCTCTGGAGCATGGCGCGGATGGCGTGCTTGTGGTGGCCTGCCCGGAAGGGAATTGTCATCATCTGACCGGGAACGACCGCGCTGCGGCGCGCGTGGCCATCGCCCAGAAGCTGGTGCGAGAGACGGGCATGGAGGGCGAGCGCATCCAGTTCGCTCGGCTAGGAATCGGCCAGGGCCAGGCTTTTGCCGATTTGGTCAAGGCCATGACAGCCAGCATTACTACCCTGGGGCCGAATCCCATGCGTCGAGATGCGGAGGCATAGGCATCTGCACCCACCGCGGTTTCCCCTGGATCCCAGGGGCATTCTGTGGTAAAACATGAGCTATCGGCCTTGTTGGTGCAGCAACAGTGACGAGGAGGGCGAGATGACGACAATCGGGCAGTACGAGTTTCCCGACAATCTCTATTATGACACTCAGCATGTCTGGGCACGCGTCGAGGGTAACACCGTCACCATAGGCCTTTCGCAGTTCGGCCAGGATATCGCCGGCGACATCGTATATGTTGAGGTGCCGCGCGTGGGTCGTTCGGTGGTGAAAGATGAACCCTTTATGTCCATGGAATCGGGCAAGTGGGTAGGCCGCATCAAGGCCCCTGTGGGCGGCAAGATCGTGGCGGCCAATGAAGAGATCGAGTGGGAGAGCGCCCTGGTGAACCAGGAGCCCTACGGCAAGGGCTGGCTGGCCAAGATCGAGATGGGCGATAGTGGCGACCTAGCTACCCTGATGAAGGCCGACACACCGGCGTTCGCCGCCTATATCGCCAGCGAGAGAGCGAAATACAACAAGTGAAGCTCTATCACCTCGGGCACGTACCTTGGTTGGATTCGCAATTGCTCTATCACGCCTTGCCGCGCGTGGGCGGCGAAGGGCTATTCATTCTGGCGCCCGCGGAACCCTATGTGAGCATCGGTTACCACCAGGATCTGGAACAAGAGGTGGATGTCGCCTATTGCCGGGAGCGCGGCATCCCCATCTTCCGTCGCGAGGTGGGGGGCGGGGCGGTCTTCCTCGATGGCAAACAGATCTTTTACCAGGTTATCCTGCACAAGACTAACCCCCTGGCCCAGGGCGACAAGGCGGCGCTCTACGAGCGCATGCTCCAGCCCGTCGCCGAGGCCTATATCGACCTGGGCGTGCTAGCGCGCTACCGGCCGGTCAACGATGTGATCACCCTTGAGGGACGCAAGATCTCGGGCACTGGCGCAGCCGAGATCGGCGACTATATCGTCCTGGTGGGCAACCTGATCGTAGATTTCGACTATGAAACCATGTCCCGCGTACTGCGCGTGCCCGATGAGAAATATCGCGATAAAGTATTCAAGAGCATGCGGGCGAATCTCTCCACGCTCGTAAGCGAGCTGGGTTACGAGCCTTCGTGGGACGAAATGGTCAAGCCCTTGATAACGCGCTACACAGAGGTATTGGGGGTGCTGGAACCTGCCGAGGTACCGCCGAATGTGTACGAGATGGCGAGATCGCTAGAGCCCATGTTCCTGAGCGAGGAATGGCTGGCGCGGGGAGCACGCTCTGGAAAAAGCAAGCAGGGTCACGAGCGCGAGGTCAAGATCGCCAGCGGCATCAACATCGTACAACGCATGTTCAAGGCGCCGGGCGGCCTATTGCGCGCCACCTGCGAGGTACGCGAGGGCGTGCTGGTCAACTGCTCTCTTTCGGGGGATTTCTTTAGTTATCCTCAGGAGGCCATCATCGAGCTGGAGGCTGCGCTGGCGGGCACGCCCCTGAGTGGGTTGGGCGATGCTCTGGTTCAGTACTATGCCACACACGTCATCGAGACCCCTGGCGTGACCCCTGAGGACTGGCTACAGGTATTGCCCCAGGGTACTGGGGTGCTGCCCCAGGGTACTGGGGTGCTGCCCCAGGGCGCTGGCGCCTCGCCCCAGGGCGCTGGGATCGCGCCCCAGAGTACTGGGGCGCTCGGCCAGCGCGTGGGCATCTCCCCGGGCAACCAGGCCAACATCGTGGACTATCACGCGACCGCGCGCCGCCAGGGGACCACCGAGGACGTGCTCAAGGGGCTGGCGCTGTGCAACGAGCTGCCCTACGTGCGGCGGGCCATGCCCCTGGTCACCCCGGCCGATTGCCCCCAGGTGATGGGCGATCTCTACGGCTATTACCTTTGCGCGCTCTATTCCCAGAAGCCGTATACTGT
>CAYQDH010000661.1:0-2787 GCA_964416075.1 uncultured Anaerolineales bacterium
TCACCATCTCGGGGCTGTTGATCGTCACGAACTGCCCCGTCTCGTCCGTATAGTAGGCGCCCCAGCCGTGCGTTACGCGGTTCATGAACCAATCCGAGTCGTTGCTGCGGTTGAGGGTCACACCCCAGCCATACAGCTCCTTGCTCGGGTCGGAGACCTCCAGGCAAGCCTCCCACAGCTCGGGATAGGCACGGATCTTGGCCACATCGATGCCCTTGGCATCGAAGACGGGCTTTTGATACCAGCCGCCATCGCTGCGTTGGAAGTAGGGCACCATCCACCAGCGGCCCTCGATCACCATGTCGAATTTCTGGCGCGCCGAGGGGCTGCCCCATGCGGCGGAGACTTCCTCCACCAGGTCATCCACGGGGTCGACGATCTGGAGTTGCTTCAACTGGACTACCGAGGCATCGTGCATCATCAAGTCGGCCGGGGTGCCCGCCGCGGCCGCAGCAGACAGTTTCTCCAAGAAAGGCGTGCCGCCGACATAGCCGGCCTCGTAGGTCACATCCACGGGCCACCCCTGTTCCTTGCAATAGCTGATGACCTCATTACGCCACCAGTCATTCATAGCCTGGAAAAAGTCCTTCTTCTGAATGATCTGCAGGGTGCCCTGCACCTTGGCTGCTTCCTTGACGATGACCGTCTTTTCGACGACCTTTTCCTTCTCCACGACCTTTTCCTGCGTCACCACGACGGTCTGCACCACCGCCTTTTCGACCTCGACGAGCTTTTCCTTTTCCACCACCACGGTCTGCACCACGACCTGGGGAGCGCAGGCGGCGGCGACGATCCCCACGCCGGCCGCGCCGGTCAGGGCCAGCAGGCGACGTCGGGTGATGCGGGCGTTACGCGTTGCTTCGGACATGCTAGTTTTCCTCCTGCTACTGTGTGTGAAGCGATCATTCCACAACGACACCTAACGATGAGCAACGAAAGCTCTTCTTTGCCGGGCTCACCTCCTTGGATACTCGCGGCGGGAAAACAAAAAACCCGGCGTGCGAAAACTCGCACACCGGGCAACAAACCACATGGGTAGAGGCCAGCGCAAACCAACCGGCTCGCGCCGACCGGGCTACCCGCGGAACCACAAAATCTCGACGGTGAGAGAAAGGCCACGCATCCGCTCCCTGGTAATTAGCGACAGCGGCTAAGACCGAGGCAAAGCAGAAAACAAAAAGTGTGGTCTCCTGGCCTCAGCAAGCGCCATGTTTGACTTGCGCGCGGAGGGCAGGATTCTCGGATCACAGATTAGGAAAGAGCTACAGCTTGCGCTAGGACCAGATCGCTATCTATACGGAGTCTACATGCACATTATGCGTTACGATGAAAGAGTTGTCAAGGTCCAGGGCTTTGTCGTTGTTGCGATTCCGTCATCCTGAACGAAGTGAAGGATCCCCGCGCACTAGAGTCAAGCCCTGTTGTCTGCGTCTAATCTCACAGGCACAGCAACTTTGACAAAGCCCTGGTCAAGGTCTCACACATCCAAATTCTCAACTTCCTTGGCGTGAGTCTGGATGAACTTGCGCCGGGGCGGCACATCGCTGCCCATCAGCATGTCGAACGTCGAATCCGCCGAAGCGGCATCATCCAGGCTCACCTGGATGATCGAGCGCCGGGCGGGATCCATCGTCGTTTCCCACAGCTGCTCCGGGTTCATCTCGCCCAGGCCCTTGTAGCGCTGGATCGTCACACCCTTCTCACCCAGTTGGGCCAGGATCGCATCGCGCTCCTCGTCCGAGTAGGCATACTGGGATGTCTTGGCCGCGGTGATCTTGTACAGGGGCGGCTCGGCCAGGAAGAGATGGCCACTGGTGATCAGCGGTTCCATATAGCGGTAAAAGAACGTCAACAGCAGGGTGATGATGTGGGCGCCATCCACATCGGCGTCCGTCATGATCACGATCTTGCTGTAGCGCAGCGGGTCCAGGTTAAAGCCCGCACCCACGCCCGTGCCCAGGGCCTGCACCAAGGCCCTGATCTCGTTGCTCTTGAGGGCGTGATCCATGCGCGCTTTTTCGATGTTCAGGATCTTGCCGCGTAAGGGCAGCACAGCCTGGAAGCGCCGGTCGCGTCCTTGTTTGGCCGAGCCGCCGGCCGAGTCGCCCTCGACGATGAATAGCTCGGTCCGCTGCGCGTTCCGCTCGGAACAATCGGCCAGCTTGCCCGGCAATGTGCTGGCCTCGATAGCGGATTTGCGGATCACCAGGTCGCGCGCCTGGCGCGCCGCGGCACGGGCGCGCGCCGCGGTCAGCGATTTATTGATGATCGCATTGGCCGAGCTGGGGTTCTTCTCCAACCAGGCGCTAAAGGCCTCGCCAAAGATGCTGGCCACCTGACCGGTGATCTCGGCGTTACCCAGCTTGGCCTTGGTCTGGCTCTCGAACTGCGGGTCCGACATCTTGACGCTAATGATCGCCGTCAGGCCCTCGCGCACATCCTCGCCGGAAAAGTTCTCGTCCTTGTCCTTGAGCAAGCTCTTGCTACGTCCATAGTCATTCAGGCTCCGCGTCAGCGCGCCGCGAAAGCCCGTCAGATGAGTGCCGCCATCCACGGTGTTGATATTGTTGGCAAAGGCGAAGACCGATTCGGCGTACCCATCGGTGTATTGCAGGGCCACCTCGATGCTGGTGCCGTTCGCTTGCCCCTCGGCGTAAAAGGCATCATGCAAGGATTTGCGTCGCCGGTTCAGGTAGCGCACAAAGGAGCCAATGCCCCCCTGAAAGTGAAAGGTCTGCTCGTTTCCGTCTCGCTCGTCTTTGAAGGAGATCGTCAGGCCGCGCGTCA
>CAYQDH010000662.1:0-2759 GCA_964416075.1 uncultured Anaerolineales bacterium
GAAGCCTCTGTGGCCTCCGTGATTCCTCTTCTTGTTAACTCTGGCGGAGGAGGTGGGATTCGAACCCACGGTGAGGCAAGCCCCACAACGGTTTTCGAGACCGCCCCGATCAACCACTCCGGCACCTCTCCGAGGCAAAACAGATCGAGCTATATGCACATCGGGCGCTCCAGCACCCGTGTCGCTGCTAATGTGAGCGGAGGTCCTTCACTTCGTTCAGGACGACAGGGCCGGCAATTTAGGCAAATTGCCGTACAGGAATGTCATTCGGTCCCAGATGGCGCACCGCGCCATGGGCTACTCAGGACGACAGGGTCGTGCGTGTTACCCATTACCCCGCAAGCTGTGGAAGAACTCTTCCATCAGCCGCTGCGCCTCGTCCTGCAGCACCCCCACGGTCACCTGCAGGCGATGATTGAGCCACGGCGAGCGCACCACATCGAACACCGACCCCGCCGCGCCGGCCTTGGGATCGCGCAGCGCGAACACCAGCCGCTCGACTCGAGCGTTCACCAGCGCCCCCGCACACATAGCGCAGGGCTCCAGTGTACAATAGAGCGTGGCCCCCGGCAAACGCCACCCATCGCGGGTCTGCGCGGCCTCTCGCAGGGCCAGGATCTCGGCGTGGGCCGTGGGGTCCTTCAGCCCTTCGCGGGCGTTGTGTCCGCGGCCGATGACCCGCTCACGCCACACCACCACGGCGCCCACGGGGATCTCGCCGGCCTCAGCGGCCAGGCGCGCCTCGGCCAAGGCCTCGCGCATCCATCGTTCGTCGTCCATTGCTACAGCATAGTATACCACATCCGGCCCCGCCCGGCAAAGTCTAGGGCCTTGGGACAATTGCACGCCTCTTGGTGTTATGCTATAGTAATCAGGTTCCGAACGATCGATCGGACGGGAACCGGAGAGCAAGTATGTTGAGCAGGAGACAGGTAATCCGATTGCTGCAAGAACAGCGAGCCTACCTTGCGGCAGAATATGGCGTCAAACGAATCGGCCTCTTTGGCTCATATGCCAAAGGGGCACCAGCCGAGGCCAGTGATATCGATCTGATCGTGGAGTTCGATCGGCCCATCGGTTTTCGCTTTGTCGAGTTTAGCGAGTACCTCGAGAGTGTGCTGGGCAAGCCCGTCGACGTGTTGACTCCGGCCGGCCTCGATGGCATCAGAATTCCTCACGTAGCGCAGGATATCCGGGAGACCGTCGTATATGTCTGACCGAGGGGATAGGGAGTTCCTGGCGGACATTCAGGAGGCTGCGCACCGTATAGCCTCCTATACAGCGGGAATGGCCTACGCCACTTTCCTGATTGACTCCAGGACCCAGGATGCCGTAATTCGCAACCTGGAGATCATCGGCGAGGCTTCGAAGCGGATCTCGGAGCAACTGCGCACTGATCACCCCGAACTGCCTTGGAAGGGCATGAGTCGCATACGAGACAGGCTGATACACCATTACTTTGGTGTAAACCTGGACATCGTGTGGCAAGTGGCTACCCCGGAACTACCCGATGTGGAAGCGCAGATCAAGGCCATTCTGACTTTTTGACATGCCCCTCTTGGCCGATGGTTCCCGTCACCTCTGGTTCGAGGGCTCTAGCGCCAAAATCCTTTGCCCGCAGAGTGCGGCCCTGGAGCGCCGCGATCCATACCTCGCCCCCACCCCGGACCACGGGACTCTAGGCCCGCTCTTGTCACGATGCTGAGCGCCCCGGGAGCGCCGCGATCCATACCTCATCTTCCGTGCAACAAGAAACCACGGGCCCACGTAGTATTGAGTGTTGTGTCCGTCAATGCCTTGCTCAGTGCTGATCCAGCGAGGAGGGTTTCCACATGGAAAACGCACAGTCATATCCCGTCACGTTGTCCGTCGATTACCCCGAAAAGGAGCGGGACAGGCTCACCGTGCTCTTGCGCATGTTCACCATTATCCCCATCCTCATTCTTTTGGGGCTGCTCATGGGGAACGGCAACAACAGCAGCAACAACTCGGCTTGCGAAGAGGGAACAAGAACGGTAGCCTATGGCGTTGCCTATGTGGTGGCGCCCACCGTCCTGATGATCCTGATTCGCCAAAAGTACCCCCGCTGGTGGTTCGACTGGAACGTCGCCCTGACCAACTTTAGCACCCGCGTCCAAGCCTATGGCCTCCTGTTGCGAGACGAGTATCCTTCCACCGACGAGGAACAGGCCGTGCATATCACCATTCCCTATCCCAACGTCAAGGAACAGCTCAATCGCTGGCTCCCGATCTTCAAGGTGTTGCTGGCCTTGCCCCACTGGTTCGTACTGGCCTTCCTGTGGATTGGCGTGGTGGCTGCCACCATCGTGGCATGGTTCATCGTCCTGTTCACGGGGGTCTACCCCCGGGGCCTGTTCGACTTTGTGGTCGGGGTGATGCGCTGGGGGCTGCGCGTATTCGGCTATGCCGTCTTGATGGTCACGGACATCTACCCGCCGTTTAGCTTGGATGCCTAGAGGGCGCCGCGTGCGAGTGCTGCTAACGCAGAACATGGGGGTCTGCTCGAGCTAACGGAGATCCTTCGGTTCCCTCAGGATGAGGGATGCGGTGAAGGCTTGTTCTTGCGGCCCGGTTGGCGCGCCGCGCCATGGGCGACTACTCATGACAGGGGACGCAAGTTAGGAAAAACTTGCGCTACAGGACTGTCATCCGAGCCCAATTGGCGCATCGCGCCATGGGCGACTACTACTCATGACGTTTCCTAGGGACGCAAGTTTGGCAACTTGCGCTACGGGAAC
>CAYQDH010000663.1:0-2758 GCA_964416075.1 uncultured Anaerolineales bacterium
GATGATCCTCTTTTTCTTATCGGTGTTCATCCTCCCCCATCGGTGTTCATCATTAAAGGTCTCCTCTGTCTCCCTCTAGCCAGCCCCACCTCATAGCACACCGATCGAAGAAGATGAACACCGATGGGAAAAGAGATGATCCTCTTTTTCTTATCGGTGTTCATCCTCCCCCATCGGTGTTCATCATTAGAGATCTCCTCTGTCTCCCTCTAGCCAGCCCCACCTCATAGCACAATCCGCTGGCGCAATCCGCATGCTATAATTTAGATAGCACATACCTCCTACCCGCACCTTAACAACCAACCGCTTCCTCGCCCCGCGGCCCGCCCCACACCCGGCCTCTGTCCCCACCCAATTTTTACCAAACGAACCCAATTTGCGTCGTCCGGACCGCGGCGCTCCAGGGCCGCTCTTCCTCACCCACGCACATCGCTTCCCTGGCTGTTTACCAAATTCATAGGATCAATCCGGTTTTGATAGACAAAAAGTGATAAATCGAGCTATAATGCGTTATGTTATATCTACCTTATCTTTATTCCGGGATTTCTGCCCTCAAGCAATTGCCCCACATGTGCTAAACTCACTATACTGCATTCTTAACGTGATTTATCACGTTTTGTATATCAACCTCGAATTCATTCGAGGAAAGTGACGCAGCGGCGCCGCACGGGCAAGGGCCGTGACTCGCTCCATCTGATTACCGCATTGATTGGTTAGCTCGCATCATTCGGGGACGACCCCCCTCCGGATGACAGGCGTCGCCCCCCGTGCTAGAATGGCCCCACCCTGGCGCGCAACGCGCCCAAGCGCTCGCGCCGGGGTCCTATCGGGCACCCCCACCACACCGGCTCCCCCGCGCGATCGGGGAGCCACGAAAAGCGAGGCGCTATGGTGCAACGACTCGAGGACAAGGTAGCCATCGTCACAGGCTCCACCGCCGGCATCGGGCAGGCCATCGCCGCCCTCTACGCCCAAGAGGGCGCCAAGGTCGTCGTCAGCGGCCGCCGGGCGGCGCTCGGCGACGAGGTGGTCCGCACGATCCGCGCCGCCGGAGGGGAGGCCACCTTCTGCCGCGCCGATGTGCGGCGCAGCGCCGACCTGCAGGCCCTCGTGCGCGCCGCCGTGGAGCGCTATGGGCGGCTGGATATCCTGGTGAACAACGCCTGGTCGGGCAAGGTGGGCACCGTCCTCGATGTAGAGGAGCAGGAGTGGGACGACCTCTTTGCCGCCACCCTCAAGGCCTGTTACCTCGGCAGCAAATTCGCCATCCCCGAGATGATCCGCGGCGGGGGAGGGTCGATCATCAACCTCTCCTCCGTGCACGGCGTGCTGGCCGCCCGCGGCTGGGCGCCCTACGATGCCGCCAAAGCGGGCATCATCAACCTCACCCGCGGCCTGGCCGTCGATTTCGGGCCCCAGGGGATCCGCGTCAACGCCATCTGCCCCGGGGCCATCGTCACCCAGCACGCCGAGGAGGTCTGGGCCCAGGGTGACCCGGGATGGCAACAGCTCTCCAGGCTGATCTATCCCCTCGGTCGCGTCGGCCGCCCCGAGGAGGTGGCCCAGGCCGCCCTCTTCCTGGCCTCCGCCGAAGCATCCTTCATCACCGGCGTCGCCCTGTTCGTCGATGGCGGGTTGACCGTCCAGCTTCAGGATTCCCTGGCCGAAAAGGTCAGGGATGGCCTGCGCTAGCGAGTCGTTGCCTCAAACCCGGGCTTGACGGGCGCTCACGCCCTGTCTAGAATGGGCGCTGTGCTTGGATGGCCGTAGATCCAACGTCGGCTGCGCACACCATGTAAGGAGGTACCTCGATCATGATCCCTCACCCCTCACCTGGCCCACTCGCGCGCGCCTTGGCGCGCCTCCGCCCAACCGGGGAGCACAACGTCAAGCACAACAACGGCCATGTCGACCTCGGCGCGGGCCTGCGTCTCCTTTTCACGGTCGTTGCCCTCGCGGGATTGCTCAGCCTGGTCAGTTGCGACGCCGAATATAGCGGCACGAGCGTCCCATCGGGCGGGGAGAACCCCGCGGGCCAGGGCCCGAACCCCGCCGATTCCGGCTCTGCCGAGTCCGGCGCCGCTGAGTCCGGCGCCGCCGAATCCGGCGCTGGCCAGTCCGGCTCCGCCGAGAGCTCCTATGGCAGCGGGGTCGCCTTCTATGAGCAGGGCGACCTGGACCGAGCGATCTCCGAGTATGGCCGGGCCATCGAGCTCAAGCCCGACTATGTCGATGCCTATTACAACCGCGGGCTGGCCTACTATGACAAGGGCGACCTGGAGCGATCCCTTGCCGACTTTGACAAGGTCATCGCGCTCGAGCCCGGCGACAGCGATGCCCATTACAGCCGTGCGCTCATCTACTATGACAAGGGGGACCTGGACCGGGCCATCGCCGACTATGACCAGGTCATCGACCTCCAGCCCGAAGGCGCCGATGCCTACTATAACCGCGGCATCGTCTACTATGCCCAGGGCGACCTGGAGCGGGCCATCGCCGACTATGGCCGGGCCATCGAGCTCAGGCCCGACGACGCCGAAGCCTACTATAACCGCGGCATCGCCAGCGCCGTCATCTCCCTTGTGGACCAAGCCACCGCCGATTTCCAAAAGGTCTTGGAGCTGTCCAACGATCCGGAGCTACAGCAAGCTGCCCGCGAAGCGCTGGAAGCGCTGCCCGGGCAAAAGTGATGGCTCGGCCGTGCGGGTGACGTCTCACCTCACGCTGGTGGCGTTGTCTATCTTGCATGGTCTACCCA
>CAYQDH010000664.1:0-2755 GCA_964416075.1 uncultured Anaerolineales bacterium
TGATGGACGAGGCTCAGCAGCTCGCGGAAACGGCTATCGCGGGTTAGCCTATGTTTGTGAGTGAAGCGCTCAGCCCTTGCTGAGCGCTTCACCTTCCTGTTTGTGGGGCAAACCAAGGAGGGGGCATGGATGCATCTGGCACCGCGGCTCGAACGACAACCAGGCCGGCCGCTCAGGCGGGATTTTCACGTTGGCGCCGCGTACATCGTGATGCGATAGAAGCGTGGATCATTCTCACGCCCATACTGCTGTACTACTCGATTTTCTTCCTATTCCCGGTTATTGCTGACGTCTATGTGAGTTTCACCAAGTGGAATGGGATTGTGGGGGCGCCCCAGTGGGTGGGATTGACCAACTATAGGGCGTTTCTCAAGCCTCCCTATCCCCTGACGCTTTTCAACACGATGCTGTTCGCCTTTACCATCCTGATCCTGCAGACTGTCATCGCCTTTGTCATCGCCGTCATCTTGAATGAAAAGGTGATCGGCCGTGGTGTGTATCGGGCGCTCTGGTACATCCCGACCCTGACCTCCGCCGCCGTCACCGCGCAGGTGATGTTCGCCTTTATCTCGCCCTACGATGGCGTGCTCAACGCGATCCTCAAGGCGTTGGGCCGGCCGATTGTTATCTGGAATCTGGATCCCAACTGGATGCGCACCTTTATTATCGTCTACTCTGTGTGGCGCGGGGTGGGTGGGCCGGTGGTGCTCTTCCTAGCCGCCTTGCAGGGGATCCATCGCGAGGTGTATGAGGCGGCGATGGTAGATGGCGCCTCCTGGGGCAAACTGCTGAGATATATCACTTGGCCGTTGCTCAAGCCTATGACGACCTTTATCCTGATTACCGGAACTATCGGCGGGTTCCAGATCTTTGAGACCGTGATGCTGATCTCTGCGGGTGGACAGGCGAATGTGGCATCATCGGGTGGCCCGCGAGGCATGACGAACGTGCTGCTCCTGCAAATCTACAAGGATGCCTTTGGAAGTTTCGACCTGGGCCGCGCCGCTGCGGGTTCCGTGGTGATGGCCATACTCCTGCTCTGGTTCTCAACGTGGAACATGCGCGTTCTGAACCGTGGCTACATTGCAGAGAGGTGAGAGGAGCCGAGTAATGCCAAAAGGAAGAAGAGTTTGGGGCCGGACGCTGCTCTATGCTGTGCTCATCATCGGTAGCTTGGCTATGGCGTTTCCCATGGTCTATGCGATCATGGGATCCTTGTGCGATCTGGAAGATTTCTACGCCAGCCCTTGGTTTCCCATACCGACCAAGCTCTATCTCAATAACTATGCGCTGTTCTTCAGTAGGGACTTTGCCAACGCGCAGCCCCTGTGGACTTGGGTGACCAATACACTGATCCGGATCGTATGGTATATCACGATCCCCGCCACGGTGGCTGTCTTCGCCGGCTATGTCTTTGCTCGGCGCAAGTTCCGCGGCCGTGACACGGCTTTCATGTATATGCTAAGCTCCATGATGATACCCGGGATCGTGTTCTTGATCCCCACCTATGTGATGATGGCTCGTTTTCCAGGCGCGGGGGGCAACGACTGGACCGGCCAGGGGGGCCATGGTTTCGTAAACGAATGGCCGGCGTTGCTCATCCCGGGCTGGGGCCAGGTCTACTTTATTTTTATGTTGCGCCAGACTTATTACAGCATTCCGGCGGACTTTGAGGAGGCCGCGCGCGTCGACGGGGCTGGGACTCTGACCTGCTTGTGGAGCGTGTACCTGCCGATGCTCAAACCGGTGCTCATCGTCTTGGTGATTACCCAGACGGTGGCCATGTGGAACGATTATCTGTGGCCTCTGATTGTCACCTCGGGCAACAACAAGCTGTGGACGATAGCCTTGGGGGTGCAACGGATCGCCCTTCAGCTTGCAGCGTACAAGGGGTATCCGCCCGGCGCGACCATCATCGACTATCCGGCGTCCTTCGCCATCGCTACTTTTGTGACTTTGCCGATGATTATCATGTTCTTCGCCCTGCAGAACTATTTCGTGGAGGGCGTGCAAGGGTTCGCCATCAAGGGGTAAATGTGGTTTCCCCTTGGTTCCCGGTCTTAAAGTGTTACCCATGACGGCAGGCGCAGCGCAATCTGGCCTGCCGTCGTTCTCGGTTGCGGACTTGTCAGGTTCGTTGCTGTCTCGTGCCGGGGCTCAGATCAGCCCCTCCTGCCTGTCATGGTCCCCTTTGCTTGGGACACACCTCACTGAAAGTGGAGATACCGGATGCAAACTATCGCCATCGAACTGAGCTACCAGCAGCGCTTGGACGCGCTGCACGAGAAAAAGCTCCAGGTGACCAAGGAAAAACAAGAGATCATCGGTTCCATGAACTATGACGACTGGAACGTCATCCTGCCGCCCGAAGAGGTGCGCGAGGTGACCCGCGCCATGAGCGGCTCGGGTATCATGATCACCGACGTCTTGCTCAAGGGTGTGGAGATGGAGAGCAACCACCCCTCCGGCGGTTTCTTTGGGGCCGAGATCGTGGGCAAGAACTTTCGTCGCTTCCTGGATGCGCACCCCGCCTACACCGACCCGCTGAGCGCGCTCGCGGGGGGCTATATGGCCCATTTTACTTCCTACCGCAAGGTCGGCTGGCCGGAGGAATTGCGCTACCCGCGCTACGACGAACACGCGCGCTACCATCAACACCCCGCCGTGGGCGGGCATAACCATTTTTGTCAGGATCTGCAGATTGGCCTGGACCTGGGGTGGGGCGGCATCCTGAACAAGATTCGCTATTACCGCG
>CAYQDH010000665.1:0-2752 GCA_964416075.1 uncultured Anaerolineales bacterium
GCCGGGTCAAGCCGGTGCCGCGCGTGGAGAACCTCAAGATCGTGGTCCTGGAAAATACCAAAGGCGGAAGACACATCCTCCGCTAGACGTCGGCTCGCGCGAATCGTTCCTCGAGCAGTAATACCTCTTTATGGTTGTGTGATCCTCTCTTAATCTTGGCCGCGGCGATTCTTGCGGTTTCAAGGCTCTTGGGTACAGACGAAGGAATACACCATCTTGTCACGATAGGCCCTTTTGTGTTACCATCCTCGAGTCGTTCATTTGAACTGCCAAGCCACGGTGCGTTACGTGTTGAGCGTCGAGGGCTAGGCAGGTAGCGGCCACGCGACGCGGGAGGAGGATGTATGAATAGAGACACGCTCAGACAGCTTCTCAGTGTGCTCGGCACAGTGGTCACCCTGTTTTTTGGGTTCCTGGCCAATGCCTTGCCGCTGAACGGCCAGACCCAGGCGGAGATTTCGGCCCGCTATCCTGTGCTCTTTACGCCTGCGGGCTATGTCTTTTCCATTTGGGGCCTCATCTATATCGGCTTGATCGCCTTTTCCGTGTATCAGGCGCTGCCCGCGCAGCGACGGAATCCTGTACTGCGTCGCATCGGGTACTGGTACGTGGCGAACTCGGTGGCCAATGCAGCATGGCTGTTGCTGTGGCATTACGATTTACTCGTGCTCTCCATGGTGGCCATGTTGGGGATTCTCGTTTCCCTGGTCGTCATCTATGTGAGGCTGGGGATCGGTCGCGTCCAGGCGGCGCCCGCGCTTCGGTGGTGCGTACACATCCCCTTCAGCATCTATCTGGCGTGGGTCACGGTGGCTACGGTGGCCAACGTCAGCGTGGTGCTCTATGCCACGAATTGGGGGGGCTGGGGCCTGGCGCCGGAGGCGTGGACCGTGATCATGATGCTAGCGGCTGCGGCGATCAGTATCCTGCTGAACCTCTCTCGCCCCAGCCTGGCCTCTACACTGGTGATCACGTGGTCCCTGGTGGGGATTGCTGCCAGACACACGAGTACGCCACTCATTATGGCGCCCGCGTTGGTTCTGTCCGTGGGCATTCTGGTGGCGTGGTGGCTCGTGCGACCGCATGAGGCTCTGAGAAGGGCTGAATGAGCCACCTGCATCGCCTGCAATGGATTGACGCCATGATTCGCGCGGGGCGTTATCCGAATTGCCGCCGCATCGCAGACAGGTTCGAAATCTCGGCGCGGCAGGCGGCCCGCGATATCGAGTACCTGCGCGACTCGCTCAGTGCGCCCATCGAATACTCGGCACAGTTCAACGGCTATTACTATGCCAACGAAGCCTTTGTGTTGCCCGCTGTCGTGGTATCGGAGGAGGAGAGACGAACCCTGTCCGCCCTTGCCGAGCAATACGCCGGCATGCGGAGCGAAGCGGGCGCCCGGCTGGCAGAGATCTTTGGCCGGCTGGCGGGTCCCATCCGCGCCGGCAAGGAGAGAGGCGCGGAGCTCCTGGCGGACGCGTTACGCGTCGAGGAGTTGGAGGTGTACCAGGTGCTCCGTCAGGCTATCGACGAGCGACGCGTGGTACAACTGGCCTACAGGGATCAAGCCGGGGGACGCACTCAGCGCGTTTATTGCCCTTACAAGCTATATACCAAGGCGCGCGTCTACTATGTGGTGGGGTATTGCCGACTGCGTGAGGAGTTGCGCACACTGCGGCTCGATCGCATCGGCCAGGTGGCGCTGACGGGCGAGTCCTTTGAGATCGCCCCCTACTATCGGGAACAGGACTATGGCGAGGACGCGCCCTTGACGTTCTCAGACCCCTATGTTGCCACCCTGCGCATGGGCAGGCCACTTGACCCGGCCACCTTGCGCTGGCGTGTCCTGGAGCAGGACGGAGACATCCATCGCATAGAGTTCCGGAGCTCCGACGAACTGATCAGCTATCTCCTGACCCTCTCCGTAGAATTCTCCATCCTTTCCCCTCGTTGGCTCAAGGAGCGCTTGTTGGAGCGCCTCGATCGTATTCGCGCTCGCCATCTGTAGCCGCCATGACATCCTGTGTCATACCCTCTGTGCTATGATAGAGAGGAGAGGGACAGGCTGCAGACTGTGCCCGAGCATGGTGAGTCGGGGAAAGCCCCAGATCATAATGAGGAGATGACACGATGGCATACAAGCAATTGCAGGGCATTCGCATGGCCGATAACTGGACCAGCTACATGGCCGCTGTCGAGGGGGCGCTACGCAACGCAGGCCTGTGGGACCAAGAAACCTACAAGTTAATGGGCATGACGGGAATGGGGTTTCAATTCATCGTGCACGAGACCTGTTGCCCCAGCTCGGTGACGGTTTACGATTGGCTGGACGAGCACATGACGATGATGGACCGCATCGGGGTACACTCGCAACAGTCGATGGGGTGGATGGGCATGAACACTTTCGCCTTGGCGCAGCGCGACGCCATCGCAGCGATTAGAGGATCGATCGACCGAGGGATGGCCGTGGTGGTCTGGGCGCCCACATCCATCATGGAGTTCGGCCTGGTGACGGGGTACGATGATGAAGACGCAATCTATTCTGTCGAGCAGTGCACGGGACAAAAAGCCGATCCCTTGCTCTACACCAACCTGGGCAAGTCGGAGGTGCCGCTCCTCTATTACCAGGTGTTGCTCGACCATGTGGCCGTTTCACGCGAGAAGAGCTACCGAGAGTCGCTTCAGTTCGGCCTACAAGAGTGGAACCGTACCCAGCACGGACACCCCGGTTATGGGCGAGGCCGGCAGGGAT
>CAYQDH010000666.1:0-2743 GCA_964416075.1 uncultured Anaerolineales bacterium
AGGGATGGTGGGGCTGGAAGGATAGCGCAAACGGAGATTGCTTCGCTGCGCTACCTATGATGTTGCCGAGAAGAACGCGATTTTGAAATCGCGGCTACAAGAATGTCATCCGAGCCCAATTGGCGCACCGCGCCATGGGTGACTAACCATGACATAGGCCGCAAGTTAGGAAAAACTTGCGCTACAGGACTGTCATCCAATCCCAATTGGCGCACCGCGCCATGGGGTACTGCTACCCAGAACATAGGGCCCTGCTCGAGCTAACGGAGACCCTTCGGTTCCCTCAGGGTGACGGATGCGGTGAAGGCTTGTTCTTCCGGCCCAATTGGCGCACCGCGCCATGGGGTACTGCTCATGACGTTCGGAAGAGCGCGATAGGAAATCGCGGCTACGGTGACGTCATCCCGGCCCACATGGGGCGCAGCGCCGTGGATTTCTCGCAATGACGGAATGCGGACAATGACAGGGCCATGAAAAAGGCCGCGTTCGGAGTGACGGAGTTGCGACGATGACAAAGCTATGCAAGGGCCACGCTTTCGTAGCGCTTGCGTCACGCTGCAGCGCCCAGTCGTTGCGATCCCAACGCTCTACCGTCATGGCCGCCTGCTATGATGAAGCTGAGATGAGGAACGATGTGGGGGTGGCCCTCGGGGCCAGGTGCGGAAGGAGTACAGGCGATGAGCGACAAAGAGGAGTTGTACCTGGTGGAGCGTGAGATCGAGAGCGAGATCGACTGCCGGTACCATCGCTTGTTCCGGGACGCCAGGGTGGGCCGGTTCCTGGGGACGCTCAGCGGGCATTCGAGGGCGCTGCACAGCGTGGCCCAGGCCATCCGTGGCTATCACATCGTGGGGCAGCACCACCAGGGTCTGCAGGCGGTGCCGCTTGAGCGCATCGTGGGCTCGGAGGGGCGCAGCGATGATTTCGACGGGCAGTTTAGACCGCTGACGATGCACACCCAGCGGCGCTGGTACTCTATCGCGCGGGCTGGCTTGCACGGCGTAACCCTGCCCGCGGTGGTGTTGATCCGCATCGGCGATGCGTATTACGTGCGCGATGGCAACCATCGGGTCTCTGTGGCGCGGGCGTTCGGGCAAGCGGCCATCGAGGCGGAGGTGACGGGGTACCACCTGGCGCCCCAGGCTATTGCCGATCGGGCGCCGGTGGCGAGGCAGGAGGCCCCAGCCGCGGCTTGATCGTTGCCCTGGATGGGCGCCCCGAAGCCAAGCTCCACGGGGTAAACCCGCGTGCAACGTGCGCTCGCAGCGAACGCCAGGCCTCCTTCGGGGGTTAGGGAAATCGCATCGTAGGGTTCGGCCGCCGCCCCGAACCGTATCGCGCTGCAGGGGATCGCGGGTAGCGCCTCCCCTGCGCGGGGTTCGCTAAGCGTGGATCCCCAGGCTGTATAGCAGAGCCTCATCCACCTGGCGCATCTTCTCCGCTGGTAGTTGCCCGATCGGCCGTACTGTCGTTTCTCCCCTGGGCGGGCGCAGGCGCGTCTGGGGACCGCTCTGTTGTATAGTGGCCAGTTGCGAGCAATTGACGACGCTCAGTTCCGGCAGGTGGCTCTCATCGGGCGAGATAATCACTACAAAGGGATAGGGCTGAGGCGGCACGGTGCGGGTGATGGCGACGACGATCGTCGTCGGGCTGTAGCGATTGCCGACATCGTTCTGCACCACCAATGCAGGCCTCAATCCGCCCTGCTCACTCCCCTTCACTGGATCGAATTCGACCCAATAGATCTCCC
The DNA here is from genome assembly GCA_964416075.1 of uncultured Anaerolineales bacterium. Lineage (GTDB taxonomy): Bacteria > Chloroflexota > Anaerolineae > UBA1429 > UBA1429 > CAYQDH01. The sequence continues at coordinate 1,751 of CAYQDH010000666.1, forward strand.
CGCGCTTAACGGCCATGGTCCCAGCTCTCAGCTACAGCAGACTCGCTGGCCGCGGCAAATTCGCTCGCCTCATCGGCGTAAAAGCGATATCCCTCGGCGGCCAGGCGCTCTAGCTCGCGCTCTCTGCACTGTACCAAGGCGCGCGCAATCCACTCGCTGCGGCTGGTCTCTTCACGGGTGGCTTGCACGTCGACAAAATCGACCAGTTCCTGGGGCAGAGATATCGTAACCTTGCGGATAGTGTCGGGCTGGGTGGTCATGGTGTCGCCTCCTTACTAGCAAGTGATACGGCTCCAGTATAGGACTGCGAAGCCATGTGTCAAATCATACCAAGAAGCAGCCCAAGATGTATGGCGAGAAGTATGGCCAAACGCCCTGTACGGAGTATAAGGCCCTCTTGGGTGCTTATATCATCCCGCCGGAGCAGTCAGCCCCTGCGGAGCGCCTGCAGCCGCTCCGCCATCAGCTTTTCAGTGATCGTCCTCTCTTGCGCTGGGACAACGCTCCCCACTATCCTGCCTTGGCCTCAGCCCCTCACCATTTTCACGACGAGGCAGGTCATGTCCTGGCTTCTCCACTATCCGGAGAGCCGCTAACGGATGTGCCGCGTATCTTGGAACAGATCGATGCCTGGATAGCCGGGCATCGACAGATCTCAAGTCACCCTGGCGGCCGCTAGCGCGGCAGCACGCTCTTCGACACCTTGCACACCACCGTATACGCCGGGTCGAACACGTTGCCGATGTCGTAGCGCACGGTGTGCCCCAGCAGGATGTGCGCCCCACGCGCGTCAAGGCCGTAATCGGTCTGCAGCCAGCGCAGCATCTCCGTGGTGGCGTGTTGTAGCGCCTGGTCCAGCGGGCGGGCATTGCCCAGCGTAAAGATCCACTCGGCGTCCTCGCCGCGCGGCCAGCCGATCTGCTTGCCCTTGAGCACGCGCAGCGTCACCTGCACGTCCATAGAGATCTCGATGCTCGACCCCAGGATCTCGCC
>CAYQDH010000667.1:0-1852 GCA_964416075.1 uncultured Anaerolineales bacterium
CCGCCGGTTGATTGGCCACGATGCCCACCACCATGCCATCCAAGCGGGCGAGACCAATGACCACGTTTGGAGCAAAGTGCTGCTGGATCTCGAAAAAGCTGCCCATATCGACGACTCGCTTGATCACATCCTGGACGTCGTAGGGCTCATTGGCATTGGCCGGCACAAGGGAATCCAGGGCCTCGTCGGCGCGAGCGGGATCATCCTTGGGAGCCACGGCTGGAGGATCATCCATGTTATTCTGGGGCAGATAGGCCATCAACTGGCGGACCATCTTTAGGCACGCCTCTTCGCTATCAGCCGCAAAGTGGGCCACGCCGCTCACGCTGTTGTGAACCATGGCCCCACCCAGGTCGTCAAAGGAGACCTCCTCATGGGTGACGGCCTTGATCACCTCAGGCCCGGTGATGAACATATGGCTGGATTCCTTGACCATGAAGCAAAAGTCGGTCAGGGCCGGGGAGTAAACAGCGCCGCCCGCACAGGGGCCCACGATCACCGAAATCTGCGGAATGACACCTGAAGCCAGCGTATTGCGCAGAAAGATATCGGCATAGCCTCCCAGGGCCAAAATGCCCTCTTGGATACGCGCGCCGCCCGAATCGTTGATGCCGATGATGGGCGCGCCGTTCTTGAGGGCGAGATCCTGGACCTTGGTGATCTTGGCCGCGTGCGCCTCGCCGAGAGATCCCCCCATGACCGTGAAATCCTGGGCAAAGACATACGCCAACCGGCCACCGATCGTCCCGTAGCCAGTGACCACGCCATCGCTCAGGGTGATGCGCTGGTCCATGCCGAAATCATGCTGGTGATGCGTGACCAAGGCATCGATCTCCTGAAAACTGCCCTGGTCCAACAATGCATCGATGCGCTCTCGGGCGGTCATCTTGCCCTTGGCGTGTTGCTTTTCCACGGCGGCGGCTCCGCCGCCCTGCTTGGCTTCGTCCTTGAGTTCACGTAGCTTGAGAATATCGTCAGCAGTCATCGTTCCTCCTCGAGGATATACGGGCTATTCGGAATTTCCACATCATGCTATGACCATCAAGGCCAGGGCAGGAACTGCACACTCTGCCGGCCTGTCTGTCCCAACGTCAACCTGCCGCAGGCTCGGATTCCCAGATTTCGAGCAGTACACCAGCCTCGGCGAGCATCCCACGCGCCAGATCGTCGGGATAGCGGCTAGCACAAACGGCGCGCACGATGCCCGAATTGATTATCATTTTGGCACACGTAATGCACGGCTGGTGGGTGATGTAAATGGTACTCCCCTCTATCGAAACACCATGCAGGGCTGCCTGGATAATAGCATTCTGCTCGGCATGCAGGCCACGGCAGATCTCCTGCCTCTGGCCCGAGGGGATGTTCAGTTTCTCGCGCAAGCACCCCAAGGCATCGCAATGCTCGAGCCCGCGTGGTGCGCCATTGTAGCCTGTGCAAAGGATTCGCTTGTCACGCACCACCAGCGCGCCAACCTCCCGACGCAGACACGTCGATCGAGTAGCCACCTGGAGCGCAATCTCCATAAAGTACTCGTCCCACGAGGGTCTCATCGTGCAGTCCTTTGACTCAAGCTTGGTAATGCGCGCCACCATCTGGAGCCATTACAGGCTGATCAACAAACACGTAACTGTATCAACGGATACGCTACCCATGACATGGGCCGCAAGTTAGGAAAGACTTGCGCTACAGGACTGTGGCGAGAGAAGATGCCCGCCCTGTTCCGCACCTAGGGATACACGTAAAAACCGCGGCCCACCTTGCGACCTAGATGCCCTGCCGCCACCATCGTGCGCAACAGGGGGCAGGGACGGTATTTGTCCTCACCCAGGTCGTGGTGCAGTACCTCCATAAT
>CAYQDH010000667.1:1862-2719 GCA_964416075.1 uncultured Anaerolineales bacterium
GAGTCCCACCAGGTCGGCCAAGGCCAGGGGCCCCATGGGATGGTTAGCGCCGAGCTTGATCACGGTGTCGATATCCTCACGAGTGGCCGCCCCTTCCTGCAGAAGGTAGGCCGCCTCGTTGATCATCGGGATCAGCAGACGATTAAGGATAAACCCAGGCACATCCCGCACCGTCACCGCAACTTTGCCCAGTCGCTGGGCGAGGTCCAGGACCGTGGCGGCGGTCTCATCGGAAGTGGCCAGGCCACGGATCACCTCGACCAGACGCATCACGGGCGCGGGATTGATAAAGTGCATGCCAATCACCCGATCCGGGCGTCCGGTCGCAGCCCCCAGGCGCGTGATGGAGATCGACGACGTATTCGAGGCCAGTACCGACTGTGGAGGCAGCAAGCCATCGAGCTCACGCAGCAACTGCTCTTTGGCAGGCAGTTGCTCGACGATGGCCTCCACCACCAGTTGCGCGCCGGAGAGCGCATGTAAGTCATCCACGACCGACACTCGGGCCATCATTGCCGATTGGGCCTCGGCCGTGAGCTCGCCCTTGTCCACGAGTCGCAAGGTGGCTCGCCGGATCCGCTCCAGGCCACGGACACGCTGCTCCGGCACGGTGTCCGTGAGGAAGACAGGCAGCCCAGCGGCAGCCATCACCTGAGCGATGCCACTCCCCATGGTACCTGCGCCCACCACCGCGACGCACTCGATCACCATATCCCTACTCCGCTTCCACGATCATAGCTACTGCTTCCCCGCCGCCGAGGCACACGGCCGCCATACCACGCTCGAGCTGTCGCTCCCGCAGCGCAGAGATCAGAGTCACCAGGATACGACAGCCACTGGCGCCGATGGGATGTCCC
>CAYQDH010000668.1:0-2706 GCA_964416075.1 uncultured Anaerolineales bacterium
TCCATGAATTCGGCGGGTACGGCCATAACGCGGCTGATTATGACAGCGTGGTTCGAGAGGGCTTGAGCGGGATCCGCTCGCGGACGCTGGCCGCGCTGGCGCGGGTGCCGGAGGGGGATGACGCGGAGACGACCCGCAAGCGTGGCTTTTACCGGTCGCTGATCATCGCGCTCGATGCGGTGCGCGATTTCGCGGCACGGTATGCGGATATGGCCGAGGAGATGGCGGCGAGGGAGCCCGACCCCCAACGCGCCGAGGAGCTGCGCCGGATCGCGGCTGTCTGCGATGCGGTGCCCGAGCACCCGGCCCAGTCGTTCCACGAGGCGTTGCAGAGCTTTGTCTTTTACCACGTGGCGATCCACGCGACGCACTTTGATGGGGCCTTGGGGCGGCCCGACCAGGTCTTTTACCCACTGTTGCAGGCGGACCTGGACCGCGGCGTGCTGTCCTACGAACAGGCGCAGGAGCTGGTGGATTGCTTTGTGCTCAAGATCAACGACTGCGCGCGGCACCCCACCGGGGGGCGTTACGTGCGGAGCGGCCTGTTCCACAACACGGTGCTGGCCGGGCTCAAACCGGATGGCAGTGACGCGACCAACGAGGTCAGCTACATGATCCTCGACGCGCTGCGTCGCCTGGTGACCAATTTCCCCACCGTCTCGGTGCGGCTGCACCGTGGCTCGCCAGAGAGGCTGGTCCGCGCCTGCTGCGAGGTGATGCGCAGCAACGCCGGGGCGCCTGCGCTATACAACGACGAGATCTTTGTGCCCGCCCTGCACAAGGCGGGCATCCCCATCGAGGACGCGCGCAACTATGCCAACGACGGCTGCTGGGAGACGACCATCTGCGGCAAGACTCAGTTCACGTACTATACCTTTTCCGCGGCCAAGGCGGTGGAGTGGGTGTTGACGCGGGGCATGGGCCTGCCCATCGACTGGAAGCGAGCGCTGGGCTGGAAGCTGGACGAGGCGTACCTCCCCGTGCCTCCGACGGAGCTGCAGGTGCGCTGGCCGGAGGATCTGGAGCCCAGGTCGCCGGAGGGCGGGGCCATGGCCACCGACGGCCACCGCTGGGTGGGCCAGCGCACCTATGGGGAGCCGATCGACACGGGCGACCCCTGTGCCTTGCAGACCTTTGAGCAGTTCATGGGCGCCGTGGAACGGCAGATCGACCACCAGGTCAAGACTTGCATGGCCGATTACATCTCGCGCTATTACACGCCGGGCGGCCTTGAGCTCGGCTCGCGCGGGTGCAACCCTCTGGCTTCGGCTGTGATCCAGAACTGCATCGAGAAGGGGCGGGGCTATGGCGATGGTGGGGAGCTATACACCGTGGCCGGGATCGATAGCTGCGCGCTGGGCAACGCGGCGGACTCGCTGGTGGCCATCGAAAAGTTTGTCTACCAGGAGCGCGTGCTGACGATGGCGCAGCTGATCGAGCTCCTGCGCAGCAACTTTCAGGGCGCCGAGGATATCCGCTCCATGTTCATCACTCGTGCGCCCAAGTACGGCAATGCGGACCCGGTGGCCGATGGGATGCTGGCCCGGCTAATCACCTTGATCTCCGACAGCATCGAAAAGCACGCTCAGGATTTCGCGCTCCCCGAGCGCTATCACCTGGTGTGGGGGATGCTGGCAGGGACGTTCGAGTGGGCCAACCGGCATGGTGGGTCCATCGGGGCCATGCCCGATGGCCGGCGAGCCAGCGAGCCTTCGTCCAGCAACCTGGGGCCCTCGCTGGGAATGGCGATGAAGGGCCCCACGGCGCTCTTGCGGTCGTATGCTAGCCTGCCGTTGGAGCGCGTGCGCACCGGCGGGCCACTGGACTTGCAGATGGATGGCACCACGCTCAAAGGAGAGGCGGGGCTGGATCGCCTGGTGGGGATAGTGCGCGCCTTCGTTGAGCTGGGCGGGAATATCATGACCATCACCCTGGCCGATGGGGAAACGTTGCGGCACGCACAGAGGGAGCCGGACAAATACCGGCACCTGCGTGTGCGGCTGGGAGGGTCGCAGGCCTACTTTGTGGGCCTTTCGCGGGAGATGCAGGACTATTACATCGCCCGCGTAGAGCATGGGCTGGCGTGATGGTTGCTGCGCTGGAAGAGAGCTTGCTGGTTACGGGCGTTGTCTTTGACATCGCCCATTGGTCGGGCCACGATGGTCCGGGCATTCGCACCGTGGTGTTCTTCAAGGGCTGTCCGCTGCGCTGCGCGTGGTGCCATAACCCCGAGTCCCAGCGTTTCGAGCCGGAACTGCTGGTCTTGCAGAGCAAGTGTGTCCTGTGCGAACGTTGCTTGGCGGCTTGCCCGTCGGGGGCGCGTCGGCGGTCTGGGGAGGAGATTGTCACCGAGCGGGCTAGGTGCGACAACTGCGGCCACTGCGTGGAGACCTGCTACACCGAGGCGCTGCAGCTCTCCGGGCGCCGAATGTCGGTGCAGCAGGCCCTGGACGAAATCGCGGAGGATGCGGTCTTTTTCCGCCTCAACGGAGCCCTCTTCGCCTGCTACGTCGCCGCCCTCTCTCCGGAGTTCGGGGCGGCCCTGGCCGAGCGTATCAGATTCGGCGTCGAGTCGGCGGATATCTTTGTTGAGCGGACCACGGTGTCCATCGGGGTCGTCGCCATATCGGAATTGCGCGAACAGAGGGGCGCCGACCGGAAGACGCTCGTGGAACTCATTCTCAACCGAGCGAAGGTACGCCTCGC
>CAYQDH010000669.1:0-2691 GCA_964416075.1 uncultured Anaerolineales bacterium
GGGAGATATACAGCGTGGGTACGGCCCACCTCTCTCGTGAAGTTGATGGGCTTGAACCTGGCATAGGCCAGGTTCAAGGGGCCAAGGATGGGGAGCATCTGCCCTCCGCCGCTTTGGCGGGAGAGCACGGTCTACAGGGACAGGAAGAGAGGAGCACATCCGATGGCAAACGCGGAGGTCACCGTGATCGAGATCTTGACCGTCAACGAGGCTTACGTGGAGGAAGCCAGGGAGATGATAACTCGCTCCGTGGCGCTCATTTCGCCGATCCCCGGGGTGCATCGCGCCTGGGCCATTCAGGATCCGCAGCGGCCCAACGAGTTTGCCTTTGTGAGCCTGCTCGATGCGGAACGAGCGGCAGAGATCGTGCGAGAGGTCGGAGAGGCCGAGTGGCACAAGGCGATGGCGCCGCGCTGGGGCGAGATCCTGGTCATGGAGCGCTTGCGCAGGATCATGGGTCCAGCCCTGGGATAAGGGGTGTGGAGGATGACCATGTCCATCGAGGAACAGAATGTCGCGACCGTTAGGACCCTGTATCAGGCGTGGAGCGACGGTACGGCGGCCCAAGTGGCCCCCAGGTTCGTAGCGCCCGATTTCGTGCGCCACGATCTCAGTGGGGCTTGGCCCCAGGTGGTCGGCCACGAGGGCTTGGCCGACTTTGCCCGGATGTTTAGCGCGGCGCTGGCCGGCTACCACAGCGAGATCGTGGACATCATTGCGTCGGGAGATCGCGTATGGGTGCGCTACATTGGCTCGGGGATCCATAGCGGCCCATTGCTGGGCATCCCGGCCACGGGGAAGCGGATCGAGTGGAACGGCATCAACATCTATCGCCTGGTGGATGGCAAGGTCGTGGAAACGTGGCAACTGGGGGACCTGCTGGGGATCCTGCAGCAGATGGGCGCGGTATCTATAAAAGGACAGCCCGCACAGCCGTGAGCGGCGCAGCGGCGAGGCAATCGGCAGAAAGACCTGGTCTGGCACACAACGCCTTATCCCGATTCCTTGGCCCATCCCCTGTAGCGCAAGCCAGCCCGGATATCTGGGAGGCTCAACGATGACTACAGCCTACCTCCAACGACTGCGCCGCATTCGCCGCGAGGCGTGGCTGATCATCAGTGCCAACGCCTCGTGGAGCTTTACCTACCGCGGTGTGTTCGCGGTGGTGTTCAACCTCTACCTGCTACGCCTGGGCTATGGGCCCGAGTTCATCGGCCTGGTCAACGGCATCTACATGCTGACCGTTGGTCTGTCGCTGCCGGCCGGGCTGCTCGCTCGCCGCTGGGGCAACCGCCGCCTGCTGATCTGGGGCAAGGCGCTGGAGGCGGTGGGCTATACCCTGGTGGCCGTCGCCGATCTCCTGCCGGGGGCGTGGCAGGGAGGGTGGCTCCTGGGGGTGTACACCCTCGCCGGGATCGGCGGCGCCGCATGGTCTCCGCCCTACACGGTCCTGTTGTACGGCGCGAGCGGGCCCGAAGAGCGCGACCACGCCTTTTCGCTTTCCTATGCCAGCGTCCCAGCCGCCGGGGTCCTGGGCAACCTCCTGGGCGGCGCGATGCCCGGGCTGTTCGCCGCGGCGCTGGGGCGCACCCTGGAGGATGCGGCGCCCTATCGCTTTGCCTTGCTGGCCGGCGCGTTGGTCAACCTGGCCTCGGTGGTGGCGCTGCTCCATACCCGCAAGGAGCCAGCCGCGGCCAGCCGCCGGGAAGCGCGAGAGAGGGCGCCCTTCCCCTGGGCCACGATCGCCGTGATGGTCCTTTATACGCTCCTTTTCTCAGCAGCCTACGGGCCGATCATGACGTTCTACAACGTCTATCTGAGCGACCATCTGCAGTTGCCTGTCGCGGCGGTGGGCCTGATCCTGGCCATCGCCCGGCTGATCTCCATCCCGGGCGTGCTCAGCGGGCCGGTGGTGGTCGCCCGCTGGGGGCGCTTTCGGGCCATCATCGTCCTGTTGGTCGGGCTGGCGGCCAGCGCGGTGTTGCTCTTTGTGCCGCAAGGGGTGGCGGTCGCGGCGGCGTTCATCATCGCCATCACCTGTTACCTCCTGGTGATGACCATCAGTAGCGTCTTCAGCCAGGAGTTAGTGGTGCCGGAGTGGCGAGCCACCATGTCGGGCAGTATCAGCACGGCGAGCGGCGTGGGGGTTGGCCTGGTCTCGGTAGCGGGCGGCTATGTCATCGGCGCCTGGGGCTACACGACACTGTTCGCCCTCGGCGCGGCGTTTGCGCTGGCCAGCGCGGCGCTCTTTTGGGGCTATTTTCGCGTGCCGCGCGGGGAGCTGCGCGGGGCGGCCGCCGCGGCGGCAGGGGAGTAGGCGCAATGCCCTGATCGCGCACCTGTCTTCTGTGTGGCGCGGACCGCGCGGTATGATGAATGTTAACAGGTTGATCCGGTGACGTGATGTGCGGTCTACCGGTGAGGCATCGGCGGCGCTGACCGCACGGCCATCCTTATGATACTGTTGGCGAATAACATAACGGAGCGACCCGTCGCCGCGTGGGGGATGGGTGAAGGAACCGTAGGATGTTGCGTGCCCGACATGGGGCGCCGAGATATGCGCGTGGCCTGCCCACCCATGCGTCGACGCCGGTTCCTTCACCCCTACAAAAACGTATTATAATGTACAATACCGCAAATTGTAGGGATGAAGGATTGGCCAACGACACGAACTGGATCATACAACGCGCA
>CAYQDH010000670.1:0-2690 GCA_964416075.1 uncultured Anaerolineales bacterium
CGGGCATGGATCGCTTTGGACGACTAGGACAGGGGGGCGTTCCTGCCCCCCGGCTTGGACTCGGGGCGACTCGAGCCCAGGCCGGAGCGCAGGAGCTACGCCGACCGTGGCGTCGCCATACATGGCGCTTACACTAGCCATTCAATGGTGGGGTCTTGGTCCTTCCGCAGGATCACGCGACGGATCAACAGGCGCAACAATTGACGCATGGTGGCGACGTCAAGGCCATCGAGGACGGGCAGCACGTCCTCCATGGACAAGGCGGCGGCCTCAAACTCGGCGGCGGCATGGTCGCGGGTTTGGAGGGCGGCGATCTGGACGTCCAGGTCTCGGAGGCGGGATCGGAGGGTCCGGCTCCGCTCGCCTAGCTCGGGCATGGGAAACTCGCCGGATTCGATGGCGTCCAGCAGGCGCGCGAGGCGGTCTTGGGCGGAGGCGCGTTCGGCTTGGAGCGCCTTGATCAGGGAGTGGGACTCGCTATTGTCGGCCTCGGATTGCAGAGCCGCAAGGAACGCGGAGGGGTCCAACAGCACGCGGCGAACGGCGTCGAGCACATAGGCTTCGACGACATCGGCCTTGTGGGTATTGATCTGGCAGTCTTGTGCTCTGGAGCGGCTGTATCGGCCACAGACCATGTACCTACGGGATCGGTTGTAGACCATGGCATCGCCGCAGAACCCGCAACGCAGGAACCCGGTCAGCAGATAATGGCCCTGACTGGGGTGATGGTAGTCTCGGACACGGGCGGCGTTGATGCGCTGCACGGCGCCCCATAACTCGCGGGTTATGATCGGCTCGTGTTGGCCTGGGTAATCATCGCCATGCCAGATGACGCGTCCGACATAAAAGGGATTGGTCAGGATGCGGGTGACAGCGCTTCGCCAGAACCGCTTGCCCAAGCGGGTGCGGATGCCCTGTTGGGTCAGGTCTTGGCAGATGGCAAAGACGGACTTACCCTTGGTGCGTTGTTCGTACATATAGCGCACCCACCGGGCCTCGGGCTCAAAGACGGCGAGCGGCTGGCCACGGGCGATGCGACGATAGCCGTAGGGTATCTGAGAGGTGGCTGCCTCTAGCCCCTTGGCGACTTTGGCATGTTTGCCTGCCATGGATCGGCGGCGGGTCCGTTCGACCTCATAGGCGGCAAGGTGGCCGGAAAAGGCGGACATGATGCGGCTGGCAATGGAATCCTGGCCTGGCTCGACGGGCTGGGTGATGGAGTAGATATGCACGCCACTCTCACGACAGATCAGCTCCACCTCGGAGCGCAGGTGATCGGTTCGCCACAGGCGGTCATAATCGTAACAGACAAGCACATCCATCTGGTGAGTTTCGATCAGGTCGATCAGGCGGGCGTACTCGGGACTGGAGCGCACCAGTTGGTGCAGCCAATCGTAGCTACGGGAGTGCCGGACGACATGGCGCTCTGCTACCGTCCAGCCGTGCTGCTCGGCAGCGCGTTCGGCCATATCGAACTGCTCGGGGATGCTATAGCGGTCCTCGCGGCCCTGGGCATCGGTGGACACGGCGGCATACAGACAGGCTCGCAGGGGGCGGGATGAGGGCTTTGGCTTTTCAACCATCATGCACCCGTTTGTGACGGTTTGTTCATGTAATGGTCAAATCCTTGCCATTTCTGGTAAAGTTGGCTACAATGGGTGTAGCATCCATCTTACGAGGCCATCGGGCCAAGAGGCGGAAACAACACAACGAGGGGACTGCAATGGCTACGGCAGAACTGGAATTCGAGAGGAGACCGGAAGAAGGCGAGGATGAACACTCCTCGGACATGGTGGTGACGAGCGTCATTTCTCGGTTGCTTTCCCTGCCGGCCCGGTGGCGGCATGTGGCGCGTTTAGCACTTGAACTTGCATCGCACCCAGCATCGCGTCGAACGCCTGACGCTGCTCGGGGGTCAGGGCCAAAAGCTTGCGGACAATCTCGCGCACGTCCACAGGCAAATCCTCGGGCCTGACCGGGACCGCGCCCAGCTGGGCATAGATCTCCAGCAAATCCACATTCAATAGGTTTGCCATTTTCACTAGCTGCGAGTCTTGGGGACGGGTCCCCCGTTTCCATCGGCCCACAGTCACGTGGGAGACTCCCATCTGCTCGGCAAAAGCCATGTCAGTCATGTGGTGGCGGATCAACTCATTTGCTAGCCATCGCTGGAATCGTCCTTGTGTCGGCACGTCCTCCCCCCCCTTCTCGCACGCTATCGGTAACGTTATTGCAACCTTTAACCCAGTATATCACATGTTTAGTACGTTGCCAACACATAACGAGAACATATTTCGCTATTTCTGAGAGCAAAGACTCGGAACATACTCGCCGCCCTAACGCTTGCCCTCGACGAACTACTCTGGTATAATGGATGCATCGAGGCGCGTACGGGCGCGTTTTTTTGCACCGAAACGTACTAGATTCGTACTGTTGTTATGCAAGGGGGTTACAATGGAAAACATGGAGCGCATGGTCGTTTACATGCGAATTGAGGAGAAGGCGGCTCTGAGGGCTCTGGCTCGCTCGGAGCAGCGCACGCTACCGGGCACGGCTCGATGGTTGGTCGTCGAGGGGCTGCGGCGACTGGGGCTCTACAGCCCCGACATCGACGAGGCGGTAAAACGGGACGTAATCGAGGAGATCAGGGCACAGCTAGCGGCCTCTGGTGACAGCGGGGCTGGAGAGGG
>CAYQDH010000671.1:0-2657 GCA_964416075.1 uncultured Anaerolineales bacterium
ACGCTTGTTGTGAATTGGGTAGTTGAGAGGAAGGTGTCGATCTACTAGAGTTAGCTCATCTGTTTGCCGTTTTACATCGATACGAGTATCTTTAGAGAAAGGAGCGATGAGATGACTCAAATGCAAGACCTCATGCGGCAGATCGATGAACTTTCCGCTGATGATCTTCTAAGCCTTCTGAGCTATATCGCTCAACGGGCTAGGGTGCAAGCCCTGAAAGAAACCAACCGCCCAAAGTGGAGCGATATCTGTGGGATGTCCCCGAATCTTCTGGGGGGCGAGGATGCCCAGGAGTGGGTCAACCGCCACCGTCAGGAAGACACTGAACACCGCGAGGCGTTAATCAGAGGATGAACCTCAAAGGGAAGGTCTTTCTGGACACGGCTATTTTGATCTACTACGTCGAGAAAAGGGAATCCTTTCTCTCGAAAATAGCCCCTGTCTTTGAACAGATTGACCGCGGTTTACTTGAGGCCGTCACCTCACCCATTACCCTCGCCGAATGTCTGGTTCTGCCCTATCGGGAAAACCGGCTGGAACAGGTGCAGCGTTTCTATGACCGGATCGTTAGTGCTCGCGGGACGACTTGTATGCCCCTGGACCCCAAATCCGGACGCAAAGCGGCAGAGCTGTGAGCCAGGTATAACCTCCGGCTGGCCGACTCCTTCCAGCTAGCCATCTGCTTAACCTGCAACTGTGACGCTTTCTTAACCAACGACTTGCACCTCAAACAGGTGAAAGAGGTGAACGTCGTCGTAGTGGAAGAGATAGGCTGATACCCGTATACCAGGGTAGGAACACCGCCTTTACATCCTTAGCGTGCCGTGGGGGCGGGGTCGCGGACACGGCGCACCCGTCTCGCCCGATCCTCCCAATGATGGAACGGTGAACGCGAAACGAGGGTTTATCAGGAGGGAATGAAGCGATGAGCTTGACGATCGATCACATCGAGGACCTGCCCAAGAACACGGGCAAGCCCGACAACTTTACCGGGGCGGTCTATCACCAGAGGGTCGCCGTGGCGCCGGATGGCTCCATGAGCGTGGCCCGGGTGACCTTTGCGCAGGGCGCGCGGACCTTTTGGCACACGCACACCGGCGGGCAGGTGCTCTACTTTATGGAGGGGCGCGGCCGGGTGCAGGTGCGCGGGGAGCGGGCGGTGGATGCCGTGGTGGGCGATGTGGTGCGTATCCCGCCCATGGCGGAGCACTGGCACGGGGCGCATCCGGGCGAAGCGCAGCAGATGCGGCATATGGCCATGAGCTTTGGGGCCGTCACCTGGCTCGATCCGGTGGCAGAAGAGGAATACCGCGCCTAGCGCTCCGGGAGCGCCGCAGGCGTAGACAGACGCCAATAAGCGAGCCATATGAACGGCCGCACTGGAGCCAGTTGTCTGGTTTAGTGCGCCAAGAGAACTCTGAATGATGAACACCGATTTGGGAGGATGAACACCGATGGGAAGGGGTTAAATATCTCTTTTTCCTATCGGTGTTCATCTTCTTCCATCGGTGTTCATCATTTGAAATCTCTCCTGTCTCCCTCCAGCCAATCCCCCACGGCTTTACACCCCCGATCGAGGTATGGTACGATGGGTCCCTGACGAGCGCATTACGAAAGGATGGGATGAGATGAAGATTACCGAGATCAAGACCTACTTGATGAATGCCGGCGTGACCACGCCGAGCGGAGGGGGCGGCTGGTCCGCGCGCAACTGGCTCTTTGTCAAGGTTTTCACCGACGAAGGGATCTATGGCGTGGGCGAGGCCAGCGGCTGGCCGCGCGTGGTGGAGACGGCCATCCACGACATGACCCCCCTGCTCATCGGCGAGGACCCCTTTAACATCGAGGCGCTGTGGCAAAAGATGCTCCTGGCCACCATGGGCCACGGCATGACGGGGATCGTGGGCAGCGGCGCGATGACCGGGATCGAGATGGCCCTGTGGGATATCAAGGGCAAAGCGCTGAACACGCCGGTGTGGAACCTGTTGGGGGGCAAGATGCGCGACCGCATCTGGGCCTATCCCCATGCCAGCCAGGTGGAGCGGGCGCAGGAGCTGGTGGAGCGCGGATTTACGGCGCTCAAGACGGGCTCGCTGCGCTCGGTGCAGAACCTGCGCAAGGCCTTGGGAGCGGATATCGACCTGATGGTGGATGCCCACGGCCCGCCCTGGCTGACCACCCCCGACGCCATCCGCCTGGGCCAGGCGCTGGAGGAGTACGACCTGCTCTTTTACGAGGACCCCGTGCCGCCGGAGAACGTGGAGGCGCTGGCCAAGGTGGCCGAAGCGGTGAGCTTGCCCATCGCCGCGGGAGAGCGCCACGCGGGGATGTGGGGCGCGCGGGAGCTGATCGAGCGGGAGATCGTGGACGTGATCCAGCCCGACACGGGCCGCGCGGGGGGCCTGATGCAGATGAAAAAGATTGCCGCCCTGGCCGAGGCGCATTTTATCACCTTCGCCCCGCACGACGGCTCGCTGGGCCCCGTGGCCGAGTTCGCCTGCTTGCACCTGCTGGCCACCCTGCCCAACTTCCTCATCATGGAGCACCTGGAAGACGACGTGCCCCAGCGCTACGAGGTGATCACGCCGCTGCCTGAGATCGTGGGCGGGGATATCATGGTGCCGAATACGCCGGGGCTGGGCGTGGATATCGTGGAA
>CAYQDH010000672.1:0-2655 GCA_964416075.1 uncultured Anaerolineales bacterium
GGGTGGCCCATCTGGCGGGAGGGGAGGGTGACGAATTGTGGTTGGTGGCGGATGGTGTCATTGACCGCGCTAGTATTTACCAGGCATGATCGCCTGGTGTTTACCACCCGTGATCGCCCGATGTTTACCAGGCATGATCGCCTGGTGTTTACCACCCATGATCGCCCGATGTTTACCACCGGGGCGGTGCGGCTACACTCTCCTTCGACCTATGCTGGCCGGAGGAGCGAAAGTGGAGCGCCTACACATGAACTATCTACGTGATCTGATCTACCGTCTGCGCAGCGGGGAGAGCGAGCGACGCATCGCCGCCGACCTGGGTATCTCGCGTCCCACGGTAGCCAAGTACCACGCCTTGGCCAAATGCCAGGGCTATCTGGTCGCCGATGCAACTCTGCCCGATGACGCCGCTCTGCAGTCGGCCCTGGGCGGGGTACCCAAGCCGCCACGGCAAGCCTCGAGCGTGGAAGCGTATCACGCGACCGTCGATGAGTTGCTGGACCAAGGGTGCGAGATGACAGCCATCTATGCGCGCTTGCGCGAAGACTATGGCTATACCGGGAGCTACTCCGCTGTGCGACGCTACATCCACAAACGGCGACCAGCGGAGCCACGGGTGACCATGCGAGTGCACACGGCCCCTGGTGAGGAGGCCCAGGTGGACTTTGGCTCTGTGGGCCAACTCTACGATCCGCGTCAGGGACGGCCACGTCTGGCCTACGTCTTTGTGGCCACGCTCTGTTACAGTCGCCATCAGTATGCTGAACTGGTCTTCGACCAGAAGATCGCCACCTGGATCGGCCTTCATCGGCGCGCTTTCGAGTCCTGGGGTGGTGTGCCCCGGCGTATCGTGCCCGACAACCTCAAGTCGGCCATCAGTAAGGCCTTGATCTATGATCCGGTCTTGGGAGAGGCCTACCGGCGCATGGCTCAGCATTATGGTTGTCTGATCAGCCCCACCCGCCCGGCGACGCCGCAGCACAAGGGCAAGGTGGAGAGCGGCGTGCACTATGTGAAGCGCAACTTCATGGCCGGGCAGCAACTCACCGACATCGACATGGCCAATGCCCGCCTGAAGACGTGGGTGCGCGAGAAAGCGGGCGTGCGTGACCACGGCACCACGCATCAGGCGCCCCTCAAGCTTTTCACGACTTATGAACAGGCCGCCTTGTTGCCTCTCCCAGAAGCCCCTTTCACCCTTCTGGCCATCCGCCCGGCCAAGGTGCATCCCGACTGCCATGTGGTGATCGATGGCAGCTACTACTCGGCGCCCTGCCGCTACGTCGGCCAGACTCTCGATGCGTACATCGGGGAACAGGTCGTGCAGCTCTTCAGCGGCCAGGAATTGCTCTGTACCCATGCACGGGCCACACAACCGGGAGAACACCACACCCGTCCAGAGCATTATCCGGCAAAGATGGCCGAGTATCTGCAACGGACCCCGGACTATTGTCGCCGCCTGGCCGCCGAGATCGGACCTGCCACGCAGCAGGTCGTGCAGACGTTGCTGGATGATCGTCCCCTGGACCGGCTGCGCTCGGTGCAGGGCATCCTACGTCTCGAACAAAGCGTCACTGCTCGCCGCCTGGAGGCCGCTTGTGCCCGCGCCCTCTTCTACGACGACGTAACCTACCGGCGCATCAAACATATTCTCAATGCGGCCTTGGATTGCGAGCCCCTGCCTGAAGGTGCCACACCATTCCAACCCGCCGTGCAAGCACACCCCTACGTCTTTGCACGCAACGTGGCCGAGTTCTTTGTTCCTGCTGAGGTAGCAGAGGCGGAGGCTGGCACATGATGACCCATCCCCTCCTCCCCAAGCTGCGCCAACTTAGGCTCTCGGCCATGCTGCACACCCTCGATGTGCGCGCCGCCCAGGCCCAGGAGCGGGGCCTCACCCCGGTGGAGTTCCTGGCCCTCTTGTTGGACGACGAACTCGACCGCCGTAACCAGAGTCGTCTTGCGCGCCGTCTGGCCCAGTCGGGCTGCGACCCGCAGAAAACCCTGGCGCAGTTCGACTTTGCTGCTGCCCCGGGGGTGAACCACACCCTGGTCCAAGAGCTCTCCACCTGCGCCTTCGTGGCTCGCCATGACAACCTCTTGCTCTGCGGACCTACTGGCGTCGGGAAAAGCCATCTGGCCAACGCCCTGGCCTGTGAAGCGCTGAAACGCGACTACCGCGTCTTCTCTCGTCCCACACACCGCTTACTGGCAGAGCTCAACGCCGCTCGCGCCAACGGTACGCAGACGCGCTTGCTCGCGCGCATCCTGAATACGAACCTCCTGGTGCTTGATGACTTCGGGCTGCACCCACCGAGCGCACAGGGAGCACAGGACCTTTACGAGATCATCAGTGAACGCTACGAACGCGGCTCGATCATCATCACCAGCAATCGCGCCTTTGAGGAGTGGGGTGAGCTCTTCGGCAACGATCTGCTGGCCAGTGCGGCCCTGGATCGGCTCACTCATCATGCCCAGACCCTCGTCATCCGCGGCCAGAGCTATCGCCAGCGCAACCGCAGAAAGGAGGTCGAGGGCCTGCCCCAGAGCTAGCCCCAAAACCCATCCCAACTCGTTTCTGAAAGCCCGCCGCACTCGCTCCGGTGGTAAACACCAACCCGATCATGGGTGGTAAACATCGGGCGGCTATTGACA
>CAYQDH010000673.1:0-2654 GCA_964416075.1 uncultured Anaerolineales bacterium
TTCCCAGCCATGCTGCACCAGCTCCTCAAGGCACGTCTGTGACGTACGCAGTGCGCCAAAGACAGCCACCAGCAAGCCCAAGCTGTCTGACTGGAGCGCAGAAATGAGCGGCCCCGTATCGACAAGGGCCAACCATGCCTCGAGGCTATCAGGTTCGGACACTACCTGGGCAGACTCCTATCAGATCTAGCACTGCTATACCTATTATAGCACTGAGCGTAGTATGGGCAAGCTCGGTGCTCCCAATCAAGGCCTTGGCCTGGGGATGCACTATTTCTGTTTGAAGGCCACCAGCTCGTTGTTCATCCCCACCGGCGTGGCGCGCATCAGATCCTCGGCCCAGTAGAACTGCGCCCTGGCCCGCACCATGGCGCGAGGATCGCGCTGGTGCAGCTCCGCTAGGGTCATCGTTTCCAGGCGTTGATCTTTGCCCATGGCCGCGCAGTACGTGCGCGCCTCGGCCTCGTCCGGCGTGGCCAGCCATTGGCCGCGGTGGTCGCGCATCACGTGCACGATCATATCCCCCATGCCCGTCTCGGTCCGTGCGGCGGGGTGCTCGCCCCGCGCCGTCTTGCTACCACGGAAGGGCGCGATCCCCGTCTCCGGCGTACCCTTGTCCTCCAGGAAGCGGATCAGCGCCTCGTACATGGCCGAGGCCACCTCGGGGTGTTGCTCGATCACGTTGTGCTGCTGGCCCGGGTCCCCCGATAGGTCGTACAGCTCGGAGGGCATGTCGTAGGGGGCGCAGATGTAACTCCATCGCTCCGTGCTCAGGGTGCGCGCGCAGATCTCGCTGCGCGACCCGGCCATACCGTCGAACTCGAACGAGGTATCGGCCACCCCTGCCACCGGGGCGTAGGTGAATCGCCCGGATAGGGCGTGTTCGTGCACCTGAGCCGCCTCGCCGCGCAACAACGGCATGAGCGAGGCGCCCTGCACCGTGGAGGGGATCGGCAGGCCAAGGAAATCCAGGATGGTGGGCATCACGTCGGGCGGCTGCACCAGGGCCGGGATGCGCTGGCCCGCCGCCAGTCCCTGGGGGTGGCGGATGAACATCCCCACGTGGCAGGTCGGCTCGTAAAGGTTGCCCAGCAAGTCCCCCGCCTTGCCGATCAACTCGTGTTCGCCCATCAGATAGCCGTGGTCGGTGATATGCACGATCATGGTATTCTCGTCAAGCCCCAGGGCGTGCACCTTGTCCAGCAGGTGGCCCACCCAGCGGTCGACCATCGTCACCTCGCCCGCATAGCGGGCGCGCACGTCGTTCAGCTCGGCCTCGCTGAGGTAGGTGGAGCGCCCATACTGGGGATAGATGATGCCGGAGCCATCGTAGCCCGGCTCGGCATAGCGGGCCTGGTCGAAGGGGGGCGGGTCGAAGGGCTCGTGCGGATCCCAGGTGTCCACCCACAGCAAAAAGCCGTCGTGCCGGTAATTATCCTCCAACCAATCCGCGGCGGCGCCCAGGGTGCGCGGGGCCATATAGTCGCGCTCGGAGGAACGTCGCGCGCTGTTGCGCAGGATGCGCGCCATCCGGCCATAGTCGCCGCGCATCTGGTGCGGCAGGCAAGAGGGCTCCTGGCCGCTGGGGGCGGTGGTCCAAAAGTCGTTGTGCTGCCCGCGAATCCACTCCCAACCGTCGAACCCCCGTCGGAAGCCGTACCCGTCGCTGCCCATGGGCAGCGTATCGAAGAACAACTGGGTGACGATGCCCGCCTTGCGGGCCACCTCGGGCAGCAACACGTCCTCGGCGCGCAACGGCTCCCAGCCCGTCTCGATCAGGCCCCAGCGCCCCGTCAGCAGGTCTCGCCGGTTGGGGATGGTGGGGTAGGAGGCGATGTAGCAGCGATCGAAGATGGCCGACTGGCCCGCCAGGCGATCCAGGTTTGGGGTATCGATAAAGGGCTCGCCGGCGTGGCCCGGCCGGCCCCAGGGGGCGGGCACGCCGTAGGCGTTGATGTGGTCCCGTCTCAAGCTGTCGTTCATGATCACGATGACGTTCATCGGGGGTTCCTCCTTCAAAAGAACTTGTTGCGACCAATATGCGACGGCACAACGCTACTTGTCAAGCCAAACGCACAGCAAGTACGGACGATCAACAGGCCATGACCATGCGCAGCCAGTGCAGGAGAGGCAGCACTCGATGCGGCCTGCGGCCTCGGGAGGACGACATAAGGGTCAATCTGTAGTATAATGGGTGTCACGATGCACGGGGTGGGTCAGGTCCGCATTTCGACGTAGGGCTCAGGAGTTGATCATGGAGAAGGTCTCAACGCTCGATGAGTTGGATCGTCTGAAACAACTGTACGTAACAGGGTTTCAGGACGCTTTCCTTGAAAATGCGCTGCACAAGGTCATTGAGCGGCAGGTCGCGCGCGACGAAGCTGACTTGCAGCATGTCAATGAGGTTCTGGCCGAGTTCGAACAGAAGCATCGCATCGCCTCTGAAGAGTTCCAGCGGCGCTATGAGGCGGGGCAGATTGCCGATGACGCCAACTGGATGGAGTGGAACGTGTTCCTGAAGATGCGGCAGCGCCTCCAGTCCAGACTGAGCCTGTTGCGAGGGGAAGAACGGTGTGGATGATTCAAAACAACGCTTGCGCCGGCGCTGGGATAGTACTCCTCATCATCCTGAGCTGGCGGGATTCCCCTACCAC
>CAYQDH010000674.1:0-2654 GCA_964416075.1 uncultured Anaerolineales bacterium
TCCCTTTTCCGTGTTTTCATGCCGTGTACTTGACGGCCTGTGTTCCGTGGTGATTGTTCTGGGTAGCGAGCCGGACTTGTAATGAAGGGAGCAGCTAATGATAGGTGAGTCACAGCCTGGCGCTGGGAATGCAACACCAAGCTCGGACAAAGCATCGACCTGGCGCGGGCGTGGCCCGGCGCTGCGCCTCGGTGTGGGGATTGCGCTGTTGCTTGGTGGCTTGATGGTTTGTGCTCTAGCTCTTAATGGATTGGCCGCCTCATCCAACGGCGCTACGCGAGCGAGCGGGGACAATTGGGTATTCATGCCTATCCTTATGTCTCGCCTGAACCCACAGGCCCAGGGCACGCCGACCGCGACTGCAACGGCCAGCATGACGCCAAAGCCGACTGCAACGCCCACGATAACGCTGACCCCAGGGCCAAGTCCGACGCCAGACGGCCGGGTATATCGGTTCGGGGTGAACTTTATTCCGGACTATGGCCCCCTGCTCGACTATCCTCTGCAGAGCCTGCCTTTTGGCTGGTATAGTCAGTATAACTTTGAGAGACACCCACAAGACGCCAAGGGGCGCGAGTTCGTGCAGATGGTGCCTGTCGATGCGCGATTCGATAGCATAAACTGGACTCACCTTCGGGAAGCTGCACAGAACAATCCTGGATCCCTTTGGCTCATCGGCAACGAGCCCGAGTGCTACTACCAGGCTAACCTGACGCCCGATGCGTACGCCCAGATATACTATGCCTCCTATCAGGCGATCAAGGCTGCCGACCCCACCGCCCTGGTGGCTATCGGTGGGGTGGTGCAACCGACGCCTCTGCGGCTGCAATGGCTCGATCTGGTGCGGCAGCGCTACCAGAACCGCTATGGGGTGGCTATCCCCGTGGATGTCTGGAACATCCACAACATGATCTTGATGGAACGGAAGGGTGGATATGGGGCGGGGATCCCGGCTGGGATCGATGTCGAACTTGGTATGTATTACCAGTGGACCGAGAATACCAACATGGACCATTTCAAGGCGCATATCGTGGCCATGCGCACGTGGATGAACGAGCGTGGCTATCGTGAAAAGCCCTTGATCATCAGCGAATACGGGGTGCTGTACCCCTGTTCCTATTGGGATACGGTGGCGCCACCCACCTGCCTGGATCGAATCAACACTTTCATGGATGCCACGATGGAGTACATGCTCAACGCCACAGACGCGACGATCGGATATCCGGCGGATGGCAACCGCCTGGTGCAGCGATGGAGTTGGTTCAGCCTGAACTGTCCCACCTATGCACAGGCTCCGGGTTCTGGGTTCGAGGGCAACCTTGCTGATCCCTATTCAAGTTCGAAGCAGGTCACTCTCTATGGCCAACATTACGAGAGCACGGTGAATCGCCTGGCGGGACTGGGCGGTGCGGCTGAGGAACCCTGAGCTGATGACGTCTAGTGCCTTGTCGCGCTCGCCCAGCCTGCGCCAGGAGGTCGTGCGCCTGGCGTTGCCCAACGTGGCAGAGCGCATCCTCAGCCTGACTGTGAACATCATCAACACCATTTTGGTGGGCCACCTCGGGGCCTCGGCGCTGGCCGCCGTGGGCCTATCGGGCACCATCGAGATGATCGGTTCCTCGCTCCTTATGGCCGTGGGCACGGGGGCCACGGCCCTGGTCGCCCAAGCCATCGGCGCCCAAAATCAGGGGTTAGCCCAGCGGGCGCTGGAGCAATCGATGCTGGTGGCGATTGGTATGGGGCTAGTGTTCGCCGGCCTGTTTCTACCCTTTACGCGGCTGAGCCTGGTGTTGCTGGGTGCGGAGGAGGAGGCGGCGACGCTGGGAATGCAGTATCTGCCCTACCTATCGGCCACCTTGCCGATGGTGTCTCTCCTGTATGTGGGCAGCGCGGCCCTGCGCGGTGCGGGAGATACGCGCACCCCCATGAATGTGATGGGCCTGATGAATGTGGTTAACGTGGTCCTCTCCTGGGTGTTGATCCGCGGCTGGGGCCCTGTGGCGCCCATGGGCGTGATGGGGGCGGGGATCTCCGCGGGGGTTGCGCGGGCCCTAGCGGGGGTGGCGATGGTGCTGTTGCTGCGCAGTGGCCGGGGGAGGATGCATTTGCCCCGGCTGATCGTCCGGCCGGAGCGAGACGTGCTCAGCCGGCTGCTGCAGATAGGCCTGCCTGCGGCAGGCGAAACCATCCTCATGCGCATCGCCTTTCTGTCGTATACGCGAGCCATCTCCAGCTTGGGCACTGTGGTCTATGCCGCGCACGTGATCGCGGAAAAGGTGGAGAATATCAGCTATATGCCTGCTCTGGGCCTCTCCGTGGCTGCTACCACGCTGAGCGGCCAGGCATTGGGCGCTGGCGATATCAAGCGCGCCCGCCAGAGTGTGTTTCGGGCCGTCGAGGTTTCCTTGCTGTATGCCCTGCTATCGGCCGGCTTTTTCGCCGCCTTCCCGCGCCTCATGTTGGGCATCTTTACCAATGACCCGGGAGTGGTGGCTCGGGGCATTATGCCTCTGCGAACCTTGGCCGTGGCCCAGCCCCTGATGGCCATCGCCTTTAGCCTCGCCGGCGGGTTGCGCGGCGCGGGCGATACCCGCTCGGTGATGTGGATCACCGGAGTGGGCGCCATTTGTGTGCGAGTGCCCCTCTCGATCTTG
>CAYQDH010000675.1:0-2645 GCA_964416075.1 uncultured Anaerolineales bacterium
CGCCTAGGGCATACTTGCCAAAGACGAGGCCCACGACCATGGGCACGATCAGGGCCAGCACGCCCGGCAAAACCAGTTCTCTGAGAGCACCGCGGGTCGCGATATCGACGCAGCGTGTGCTATCGGGCTTGACCTTGCCCTCGATCACCCCGGGGACGTCGCGGAACTGGCGGCGGATTTCCTCCACCATCACAAAGGCGTTGCGGCCCACGGAAAGGATCGTCAGCGCGGAAAAGAGAGGTGGCATCAACGCGCCGATGAACATGCCCACGATCACGAACGGATCGCGGATGTTGAGCACGTCCACTTCCACCGTCTCGGCGTAAGCGGCAAAGAGAGCGAGCACAGTGAGGGCCGCGGCGCCGATGGCAAAGCCCTTGGTGATGGCCTTGGCCGTGTTGCCAGCCGCATCGAGGCGGTCACAGACGCGAATGGTTTCGTCGCTCTCGTGACCGGCTTCGGCGCAGCCCTTGGCATTGTCGACGATAGGGCCATAGGCATCGGCGGAAACGATCATACCGGTGATGGAGAGCATCCCCACCGCAGCGACGGCGATGCCATAGATGGGCTCGACCCCAAAGGCGCTGGCCAGGAAATAGGATGCGATCGTGGCCGCAGCGATACCCAGGATGGAGGGCACGATGCTCAGCAGGCCATAGGAAAAGCCCTCCAGGATGAGGATCGCAGCGCCCGTGTTCGCAGCGTTGGCGGTATTTTGCACCGCTTTTTGATCGATGTCCGTGAAATAGTCCGTGGTAAAGCCAATGACCACGCCCGCGACGAGCCCGGCCAGGGTGGGCCAGAAGACGCCCCAGGGGTGCTCCAGGCCCAGAGCAAAGACCACCACAAGAGCAAACACAGCGAGAATAGCAGCGGTGACGACCGTGCCGGTGTTGAGCGCCCGGCCGGGGTCATTGCTCTCACCCGTACGCACAAGGAGCATGCCGATCAGCGAAGCAAAGATCCCCGCGGCGCAGAGCAACAGGGGGTAGACCATGTACTGTTGGGCAGTAAGAGCGGACTCCCCAGAGTAGAGCTCATAGCCCAGGATCATCACGGCCACGACGCTGGCCACGAACGAGTCAAAGATGTCTGCGCCCATGCCCGCCACATCGCCCACGTTGTCGCCCACGTTGTCGGCGATCACGGCGGGGTTCCGCGGATCGTCCTCGGCAAGGCCAAACTCAACCTTACCCACCAGGTCGGCGCCGATGTCGGCCGTCTTGGTGTAGATGCCACCACCCGCCTTGGCCAGGAGGGCCAAAGAGCTGGCCCCAAAACTAAAGCCCAAGATCACCGCGGGATCGTGAAAGATCATGAACAAGAGCGTCATACCGATGAGCGCCGCGCCCACCACGGATAGGCCCATCACCGCTCCGGCGTAGAACGCGACAGGGAAGGCCTGCTTGAGGCCGGTGCGCGCAGCCCAGGCCACCCGAGCATTGGCGCGCGTAGAAACATACATACCCGCATAGCCAGCGGCAGCCGAACATGCCGAGCCGATGAGGTAGGCCAGGGCATTCTTCCACCCAATGCCAAAGAGAATGATGATGGCAATGACTAATGCCAGACCCCCTAGGGCTTGGAACAGGCGCCGCAGGTATGTCGCGGCCCCTACCTGGATGGCCTCGGAGAACTCGACCATCGCAGGATTCTCGTTCTTTTGCGACAGCACCCATCTGTAGAGATAGGCCGCAACGCCCACGGATATAAAGCCTGCAATCAGCGCTACGATCTCCCAGAGCAGCATACTCCCCTCCTGAAGATAAAATGAGATAGGACTATCAGACACGAAGCATCAGCCCGGCGCACCGGGGCTGGTTCCTCCACGGTCCACGAGCCTAGAAGGCCGATGTTCAGGCGCCACAACTCCAGAAGAAAGCGACCAGGCGCCCCAGATCGTACGGAACGCCATCGTCGTATGCACCGCGCCGCAAGGGAAGCACAAAGCGTGGTGTGGACCTATCCTGCTCAAGGCCCATTCAGCCGCAGATACTACTCCACATGCCAGTGCTTGTCAAAAGCTATATCTCGATATTGACAGGCTTTTTTAGCTCTGCGCTCTCAATGGCGGCAAAGACCATGGCCAGGCTTTTGATGTTGTCGCTGGCGACCGTCTCCGGCGCTTGGCCCGTCTGCACGCAGTGCACGAACTCGCGGATGTTGCCCGCGTGGCCGCCCACCTTGCTCCCGGCGTCGTGTTCCGGCAGATCGATCGTCTCGTGCTCGGAGAAGAATCCGCCCGTCTTGAGCACAGCCTGAGCCTGGAAGCCCTCGGCGCCGTCCCAGCGGGCACTCCCCTGCTGGCCGATGGCGCGCCAATCGCTCTCCCACGTGGTGTTGAGCCCTTCCGAGCACCAACTGCCTCGATAGGTAAAAACGATGCCATCGGTCATCTCAAAGATGGCTATGGCCGAAGCGTCGTGGTCGTACCAGGAGCCTGCAGGGTTCCATTCCTTGCAGTACACCGAGACGGGATCGGCGCCGGTGATCAGCCGAGCGGCGTCAAAGGTATGGATGGCCATGTCAAGTAGCAGTACGTGCTCCATGCGGTCGCGGAAACCGCCAAAGTGCGCGCCGATGTAAAAGTCGCAGTTCAATGTGGTCAGAGGGCCAATCTTGCCCGAGTGCAAAAAGGCGCGCAG
>CAYQDH010000676.1:0-2633 GCA_964416075.1 uncultured Anaerolineales bacterium
CCCCCCAGGGCTTGCTTCTTATGGTGTCGTCGTTGGCGTCTTGTGTCTGCGTCCCAGGTGAGCATCCGCCGGGCCGGCGGCATCCGAGCCGAGCGGCGCCGCGAGGCCTGGCAGGGCTTTCTGTGTGCCTCACCGTGGGTGGTGGGGTTCCTAGCGTTCACCCTCATCCCCATGGCGGCGTCGTTCTACCTCAGTTTCACCCGCTACCGCATCGTCCGCGCGCCCCAGTTTACCGGCATAGAGAACTACCGCTACGCCCTTTTTGAGGACTATCTCTTCTGGCATTCCCTCAGTCGTACGGGGCTCTGGGCGCTCTGGACGGTGCCCCTGGGCATCGTTGGCTCGATGATCGCTGCTATCTTGCTCAATCAAGGGCTGCATGGGAACACGTTCTATCGCACGTGCTTCTTTCTGCCCTCGCTGACCCCGGTGGTGGCCGCCGCGCTGTTATGGAAGTGGATGTTCAACCCAGACGTGGGTGTGATCAACTGGGTGCTCTCTCTGGTGGGTATCCGTGGGCCTGGCTGGCTGGAGACGACCAAGTGGGCCATGCCTGCCTTGGTGATCGTGGCCTTGTGGACGGGCATCGGCAGCGGACGCATGCTCATCTTCCTGGCAGCGCTGCAGGGTGTGCCCAAAGAGCTCTACGAAGCGTCCGATATCGACGGGGCCTCGGCCCTGCGCAAGCACCTGCATATCACGCTGCCACTGATCACGCCCGCCATCTTTTTCAACCTGATCATGGGCCTGCTCGGGAGCTTCCAGAGCTTTACGATGGCTTTCCTCACCACTGAGGGCGGTCCGGCGAACGCGCTCTATTTCTTTGCCCTTCACATCTACTATCAGGCATTCATGCACTTTGAGATGGGCTATGCTTGTGCGCTCTCGTGGTTCATGTTCGCCATTGTGCTGGTCATCACGGCCATCCAGTTCTCGGGCTCGAACCGCTGGGTGTATTATGAAAGCAAGCGCTGAGGAGGAGTGATGACAATTCAAGCAATGAATACGGTTGCTGCGGCACCCAGCGCCCCAACGACGCGCCGCCGCCGCGTGGCCAGCCGGGGAGTGTTATATGTGGTCGTCATCGCCCTCGCGTTGACGTTCATGTTCCCCTTCCTGTGGACGGTTCTGAGTTCCCTCAAGACGCCTCTCGAGCTCATGGCCTGGCCACCCACCATCATCCCCAGGACTCTGGAATGGCAAAACTACCCGGAGGTGTTTAACCAGGGGCCTTTCGGGCAGTTCATCTTGAACACGTTTATCATCACGGGGCTGGCGACCTTCGGGCAGGTGTTCTCGTCGCTGATCGTGGCCTACGGGTTCAGTCGCCTGCGCTGGCCCGGACGTGGGTTCCTCTTCGGGCTATGTCTCAGCACCATGATCCTGCCCGCCCAAGTGACCATCGTCCCTCTCTTTCTGCTGTTCCGCCAGCTCCACTGGATTGACACTTATCTTCCTCTGATCGTTCCATACTACACCGGCACGGCGTTCTCGATCTTTCTGTTGCGCCAGTTCATCCTAACGTTACCCTATGATCTGGACGAGGCAGCGATCATCGATGGCGCCGGCCGAATGGGCATCCTCTGGCATATCATCCTGCCCAATACGGGTAGCGCCATCGCCACGGTGACCATCTTTGCTTTCATGGGGCACTGGAACGCTTTTCTGGAGCCCTTTATCTTCCTGAACACGCCAACCAAGTTTCCCCTGGGCGTGGGCTTGCGTTACCTCTCCTCGGTAATCCAAGCGCCGGGCCTGCCCAAGGATAACCTACTAATGGCAGGGTCGGTGATGATGACGACCCCGATACTCATCCTTTTCTTCCTAGCGCAAGAATACCTGGTGCAGGGCATCGCCACCACCGGGTTGAAAGGCTAGAGAGATTGCGGGCTGCGTCACCATCGCGGCTTTGTCATATCTGGCGGTGAACCTGCCGCCCGTGCTGGCCCTCGCCGCGCAAGCGAATTACCTATTCTGTGGCGTTTACGGCGACGGCCTCTACGTTCTGGAGATGGACCCGAGGCCTAAGGCGCATTCCACGGCAGCTTCCAGTCAGCATGGCGAGGGCGGCCCCAACCGGGTCGCCCTCGTAATCTGATTCCCCCTTTATCAAGTCGTGCTCTAGCCCCCCGCTGGCCAGCAGATCGTTGGCTGAACCGAATTCCAAGATACGCCACGCCGTTTTCTTATCAATAAGATAAACAATGTATCGTTTGTGTTCGGGTCCATCGCGAGTCTGCTCATGGCCACTTGCTTTCCCCACCCACTCACCCATGCTGCAACGCCCGGTGCGGACCCTACGACATAGCAAGGAGACGACGCATGGGCATCAAGTCGAGAATCCTATCTGCTATCGCAGTCTTGTTGGTTATGGTAGCTATCATCTCTATGGCGGCCGAAACCCCTGTAGTGAGGGCCGGAACATCGACATGGTGGCCGCCGCATACGCCGGTCTGGCCGCCGCATACCCCGGTCTGGCCGACAAAGACGCCGACCTTCACATCGGTCCCACCGACCAACACGCCAACGTGGACCCCGACCTTCACAGTCGTCCCGCCGACGAACACGCCAACGTGGACCCCCACCAACACGCTCGTCCCGCCGACGAACACGCCAACGTGGACGCCGACCAA
>CAYQDH010000677.1:0-2619 GCA_964416075.1 uncultured Anaerolineales bacterium
CTGCTGCAGAGCGTCCTGCACGGTTCGGCTCAAGCGTGCGCTGGAGATAGACTGCACCGTCAAGATCGTCAGGATGATGGTGATGCCGGTCAACAGCACCGCGATGCCGGTCGCCCCACGGGAGAAGGTGGCCTTGCGCTCCGTGGCTCTCAGGCCCATGCTCGGCCGGAATCCCACCCATAAAAAGAGGAGGCTCGCCGCCGAGATAATCGCCACGAGGTTGGTGAGAAAGAGGAGCGCAGCGCCCAAGGCCACTCTAGGTTGTCCGTAAGATACCGCCAGGCCCACAGTGGATAGGGGGGGCACCAGGGCCACAGCGATTGCCACGCCCGGCAATGCAGAGCTGACATTGCGCCGTGATAGAGCGTAGGCCGCTGCCGCACCCGAGACAAAGGCCACCGCCAGGTCCAAAAGCCGGGGTTGACTCCGCCCGGCCATCTCGGAAGTGATGTCCTTTTCTGGCGCGAGTAGCCCGATGGTAAAACTCACCAACAGCACGGCCAGGATGCCCAGGATCGTCGTGCGCGCGGATCTGCTTAACAGAGAGGCATCTCCCTGGACAATCCCCATACTCACACCCACCAACGCGGACATCAGGGGAGCCATGATCATCGCGCCGATGATGACGGCCGGGCTATTAAGGAGGAGTCCCAACGAAGCTACGCAGGTGGCGAGCGTGATCATGGTGTAAAAGTCATGGCTGGCCCTGGCATTGCGGCTGATCTGACCAAAGATCTTTTGCCGCTCATCCAGGGTGAGTTGTGGCAGAAGCTGAAGCACGCGCCAGCGTGCTCTACGATACATGCCCACGATGGGCGGATAGTGGCGGCGGATGATGACCAAAGGCACGCTCGTGCGCTGAGCTAGCTCTTGCGGCAGATTGCCAAAGATCATGCGATCGACCAGGCTCTCACTCGATGCTCCGATGAATACCAGGTCGTAGCCATTTTCTGCCTCGGCCACGATGCCCTCGATCACAGTCGGCGCGTGCGTCAAGAGAGGCTGCAGGTGTGGCTCGGCGGGCATGCGCTTGAGCAAGTCCTGCAGCACCTCATCATGCGCCGCCGAATCCTGGGCGGCCTGGCTATCAGGGGCGATGCGAAGGGCCGTGACCTGTGCTTGAGGCTCCAGCATCAAGGCGAGCTGCAGGGCGAGTGAGGCATTGGGCCCCCCACCAGCAGGCACCAAAACTCGATCCACGACCTTAATATGCTCTGCAAAGGCCTGGCAATTGCCAGTGACGCGCACCACAGCCACGTCGCAAGGGGCGTATTGGATCAGCGGATCGAGGGTACCTCCGAGCAGATAGCGGCTGCGCGAGGGCTCTCCATCCCAGTTGACGATGAGCAGGTCTGGAGAAAAGGTACGGATGTATTGGAGGATTTCGGCGCCCACGCGCCGGCCGGTGATTAGGACCGGCTCATCGACAACATCCCGCGATTCAGCGGGAATGACGAGCCAATTCGGCAGGCTGGCACTACCGCTGACGTAGAGAGGGACGATGTGCCCATGTAGAGCGCGAGCCACCGGCACCGCCAAGGCCAGGGAAATGACCAGATGATCCGGCTCTCCGATGGCCACAACTATGAAGTAAGGCCGCGCTGCGGAATTCTCTGACACGCCCGCCTCGTACCTATAACACAAGGAGGGGCGGTGTCGCCCCTCCTACTACACGATGGTGCAAAAGCGCTCAGTCCTTGATCAAGTTGCTCTTGATATAGTCCCAGTTGATCTTGTAGCCCATGCCTGGCTCTTGTGGGATGCGCACATAGCCATCGGCATCCAGCGGGTCGCAGATCTCGTACCAGTAGGGCTGGGGCGTCTCGTAATCCCACCCCGGGCCCTCCAGGCCGCGCTCGTAATAGCCGCACACGTCCTCGCTGGTGGAGCCCAAAATCTGCAGGTTGCCAAAGCCCGCCATGTGCATCTCGAGCTTGATGCCGTAGGCCTCGCAGATGGCCGCCATCTTGTGGGCGCCAGTGATGCCGCCACGAAGCACATCGAAGCGGCTCATATCCGAGGCGCCGCGCAAGATCCAGTCAGCGCGCGTGTAGATGCTGCCCGGGGCGATCTCGGGCGAGAGGATGGGGATATCCAACTCGGCCGCGAGCTTGACATAGGCGTCGACGCGGTATTCGGACATGGGATGCTCGTACCAGTAGAAATCGAGCTCCTCGAGCACGCGACCCACCAGGAGCGCGTCCTCATAGGTGCGATAGGTGCCCCAAGGGTCATACATCAACACCATATCGTCGCCCACCGCCTCGCGCACTGCTTCGCAGCAGGCGATGTCCCAATCCACGTGGGAGGGGCGCCCGGGATCGGCTTTGCCCGTCTCGGGATCCCAAAAGTAGTAGGGGTGAATCTTGTAGGCCTTGTAGCCCCTGGCGGACATCCCGTCGCCCCCGAAACGGACCCGGCCGCCGACCAGGCCGATGTGGGGGTGGCGGTCGAGATGGGCCTTCTGCAGGGCCAGACGCCCGGGCAGGCAGACGTCGTCGCTGTCCATGCGCGCCACGTACTCCCCGCGGCACTGCTCCATGCCGAAATTCATGGCCGCGACCACGCCGCCGTGGGGACGGTCGAAGACGCGCACGCGCCCGTCCCGGACGGCGAAGC
>CAYQDH010000678.1:0-464 GCA_964416075.1 uncultured Anaerolineales bacterium
TGTGCCAGCAGTTCTACGCCTGGCTCAAGGACGACGTGTGCAGCCGGGGCCTGCACATCAGCACCTACCTGTCGCCCGGCGAATCGGAATGGTCCATCGAGGACCAGGCGGTGATCTTTGGCCTGCTGGATACGTCCCCTATCGGCGTCTCGCTCACCGAGTCGCTGCTGATGATGCCGGTGAAATCGCTCTCCCTGATGGCGGGGATCGGCCCCCAGCCCATGGGCATGCCCGGGACGACGCACTGCGACTATTGCACCATGAAAGGCGAGTGCCCGTACCGGGGCAAGCACGCCTAAAGGCACCCAGCTCGCCGGGCGACCTTCATCGCCCGGCGACATAACGGCAGCCCATGAACAAGATCTTGAAGCCCCATCCAGGCCCACTACTGTGGGCAGGGGCGTCGTGAGGTAGCAGGTGCATCCTTATGATACTGTTGGCCTATTACATAATCATGTTCAAAG
>CAYQDH010000678.1:474-2615 GCA_964416075.1 uncultured Anaerolineales bacterium
CGGTAATGATTATGTAATAGGCCAACAGTATCATCCTTATGCACCTGCGGGGGCGCAAGTGCACGGGGACCCTGGCAGCCATAGCCGGCCCGGCCATGACGATGGCCGGGCTACGCAACAGCATCCCATGAGATGGGATTGCGGAGTGCAGCTCACAAGCCCCATCCTCATGGGGCGTTGTGAGGTAGCAGGTGCATCCTTATGCACCTGCGGGGGCCCCGGCGCCGCGGACATGGAGCCCTCCGCCAAGCCGGTCTCGCCCTTTCTCTCCATCTGGTTCAGGCCCCGCGCCACGATTCGCCGCATCGTGGACACGGACCCCTTCGGCATGATCCTGAACATGCCCATCGCCGTCGTCAGCTGGCAGGAGCGGGGTCTAGCCCCCGAAGCGGGCCGTTACGCACAGCTTCCCGATATCATCCTGACGGCCTATCCCATCCTTGTGTCCGGCGTCAGGCTCTGGGTCAGCATCATCTATTACCAGTGCTATGGCGAGGTGCATGGATTCTCGGCCTGGAGAGCCTGGGGCGCATCGATGCTGGCTGGCCTGGTGGTAGGTGTCCCCTTGGCCTGTATCGTCGTGGTCATATATTTGGCTTTTGGCGGGTGATGGGGCGCGGCCGTGTGAACCTCCCTGCAGACTCAGGGCTTTGTCAAAGTCGCTGTGCCTGTGAGATCAGACGCAGATTACAGGGTCTGACTATAGTGCGCGGGGATCCTTCCCTTCGGTCAGGAGGACAGAATCGCGACAATGACAAAGCCCCGCTGCAGACGCGTCGAATCTTGACACGGCTGTTATCTCAGCCCATATTTTAAGTGTGGATGTCAGGAATTGGGGGCGATGGGAGGCCGTGAGGTGGTTTCGGCACAGGTGTTGCAGGAGGCAACGCGTCGGCTGGTGCGCCGCTTTCGACCGCAGAAGGTGATCTTGTTCGGCTCGCAGGCGCGCGGCACGGCAGATGTCCATAGCGACGTGGACCTACTCGTTGTCTGCCGGCTCACCGGCAGGCGGCAGGATATGATGGTGGCCATGGACCTGGCGCTCAATGGGCTGGGCATCGCGCGCGATATCTTGGTTCTGACGCCCGAGGAGTACGAACGCGATCGCCAGATCCCCGGCACTGTTGCGCAGCCAGCACACCTGCGTGGTAGGGTGCTATATGAACGTGCCGCGTGACGAGCTCCCCGCGCCGTTCGGCAGGCGCACAACAACGCCCCATGAGGATGGGGCTGGGGAGGGGCTTGGCCTCAGCGTTCTGGGGCAAGCTACGGAGCACGGGCCGTCCTTACGGCAGTGTGTGCCCTGCATCGATTGTGGCCTGGAACTCGCTCACTATGTGGCGGATCTGAGCGACTGTGATGTCAGACTGCTCCGTCTTCGAGTAGATGGTCACGAGAATCACATCGGTGGTGGCTTTCAGGTAGTAGATGACGCGATAGCCCCCGCTTTTTCCTCTGGCGCTATCTCGGTTTGGCGCACAGACTTTGTATATCGTGTATCCGACGCCTGACACCTGATCGCCAGGCAGTTCGCCGGACTGCAGGGCCGCAATGATGGCCTCGATATCCTCGCGGATGTGCCGGTACCGCCTGGCCAGTACACGTAGATTGCGCTTGAACTCCGGAGTGAACCGCACCGCAACGGATGCTGTCTGTTGGTCAGGCATCGATACCGTTCCAGAGCTGCGAAACTGGCAAGGTATCGTCCCGTAGAGCTTCTTGCCATCCCTGGCGGAAGCTGTCTTCGGCAGACTTTAGATCGATGCTTTGGCGAAACAGGCGGATGACCTCCAGCAACAGCGGCAAGTATTCGTCTGGTGTTTTCTGGATCTCCTGACTTATACGGTCTTTGTACGTTTCTTGAAAGGTGTTCATTGGTTCTTCCTTAGTTGAGCCATGTCACGATCCAGGTCTTCGGGGTCCAGGTGCGGCGAAATGCGCCGCGCCGCTAGGATCTGCCGAAATTCCCACAGGCCAAGCCCTGCCAGTTCGCGCGCCTTGCCGATGGACAGCCGTCTCTGGGCGTAGAGTGAGATGGCCATCTCCAGCTTGAGCTCAGGCACGGTCAAACGGGCCGAGTCCAGAACATCCTGAGTATTTCCGCGGCGCGGGGCGCCGTTCGAACACAAAGAAACCCGGCC
>CAYQDH010000679.1:0-2606 GCA_964416075.1 uncultured Anaerolineales bacterium
CTCGCCGCCTTCCTCTCCTCCCCAGGACACCATTTATGACCGAATCTCAGTTTTGTCGCCGGGCGCAGCACAGGCGCTTGACACGCCCCCTCACTCGCCCCATATTACCCCCGCAGCTAGCATCGAGCACACAGCGCATGCAGCCATAGGAGGCCTATGAGCAAATTCCGCGTCGGCATCACCAGCGATTTTCTGAACGCACAGGGCCAGGTGGGGATCGGTGACATCGGGCTGGGGTTGCTCGATGCCGACCCCCTGATCGAGTACGAGTTCTTTACCCCTCAGCAGCCCTATGTCACGCCGGAGCAGGTGCGTGGTTACGATGGGATTGTGGCCATGG
The DNA here is from genome assembly GCA_964416075.1 of uncultured Anaerolineales bacterium. Lineage (GTDB taxonomy): Bacteria > Chloroflexota > Anaerolineae > UBA1429 > UBA1429 > CAYQDH01. The sequence goes on from CAYQDH010000679.1 coordinate 341, forward strand.
GCGGGCGCTACACCCGTGAGACCCTGCGCGGCAACGAGCGGCTGGCAGTGATCGGTCGCTTTGGCGTGGGTTATGACACGGTCGACGTCGCCGCCTGCACGGAGGCCTCGGTCATCCTCTTCAACACCCCCGACGGGGTGCGCCGGCCTGTGGCCAGCTCGATCATGGCCCTTATCCTGGCCTTGAGCTTGAAGATGCTGCCCCGGCACCAGCGCACCCAGGCTGGGCGGGCCGAGGAGGTGAAGCAGATGATCGGGGCCGGTCTGGTGGGTAAGACGCTCGGCTCGCTGGGCTGCGGCAACATCGGCCGCGAGCTGTTCCGCCTCGCGGCGCCGTTTGGCATGCGCCACCTGGCCTACGACCCTTTCCTCAGGCCCGAGGATGTCGCGGCTCTGGGCGTCACCCTGGTGGATCTGCAGACGCTGCTGGTGGAAGCGGATTTCCTGTGCATCAACTGCCCCCTGCAGCCGGACACGCTCAGGCTCATCGGCGCGCAAGAGCTGGCCCTGATGAAACCCACGGCCTACCTGATCAACACCGCGCGCGGGCCGATCGTCGATACCGAGGCGCTGGTTCGCGCCCTGCGCGAATCGCGCCTGGCGGGGGCGGGGCTCGACGTCACCGATCCGGAGCCCCTGCCGCCCGACCACGAGTTACTCACGATAGAGAACGTCATCGTCACCTCGCACCGGCTGTGCTGGACCGAGCAGATGGTCCTGGCGCTGGGCGGCGCCGATATGCGGGGGATGATCGCCGTGGCGCACGGCCAGGCGCCGGCCGCCGTGGTCAACAAAGACGTACTGCTCAAGCCAGCGCTGCAGGCCAAGCTCGAGCGCTACCGGCGCTTGGCCGAGATGGCGCCCTAGAGATTACCTGAGCGACGCGCGCCCGCAGCCCGCAGCGCGAAAGATCGCCCTGTGGGCTGCGCCCCATGAGGATGGAGCTGGACCAACTTCCACCGGGGTCGAAATCCCATTTCATGCCATGACGTCCAGCCCCGCCCTTTTCGGTTTGACAGTCCCGCCCAATGCCAATAGACTCAATCCCAGCGACAAGTAACTCGAGGGACGCAGAGCCCGAGCTTTCGCGGAGAGCACAACATCTTGCTCCTTCTCTTCTCCGTGGCCTCCGTGAGACCTCCGCGCCCTCCGTGATTACTCCCTGATCCCAAGGAGCACAAAATGCCCGACTTTCCATCGCTAACCATCGAGAACGTCACCTTTTCCCGCGTCATCTGCGGCACCAATGCCCTGCTGGGCTATTCCCACGTCAGCCCCGGGCGCGACGCCTGGATTCGCGAGTATTTCACCCCCCAACGTATCGCCGGCGTGTTCAGCAAATGCCTGGAGCTGGGGGTCAACGCCGTCATGGGCCCGCTGCACCCCAGGCTCATCGAGGCCCTGGACGAGACCGAAAAGCGTACCGGCGTGCGCATGACCTGGGTGGCCAGCACCGAATACGGCGCCGTCCCCTGCGGCTGCGATAAAGACCTTGAGCGCGCCCAGTCCTCCGGGGACAAGGAGGCGGTGATGGCTATCTACCGTAATAGCACCGCCGAGCAGGCCGCCAAGCTGAAAGCGGCGGGCGCCCCCATCTGCTTCTTCCACGGCGGCTGGGTGGATAGCTGGCCCATCGCCAATGGCGTGCTGCAAGGGTACGACGTGCAGACCCAGGCCATCCGCGCGGCCGGCCTCGTCCCAGGGGCGGCCTGCCACTACTCCGCGCGCCTGGCCGAGCTAGAGGGCGGCCCGCACGACAACGCCTTCATCGTCACCCCCATCAACAAGGGCGGCTGGCTGATGCATCCCTCCCGCGAAAAGGCCCTCAGCGTCATCGGCAAGATCGACCGCCCGGTCTTGGCTATAAAGACCTTGGCCTGTGGTCGCTACGACCACGAGCACGCCGTCCCCGAGTGGCTGCAATGGGCCGTGGATGTGCCCAATGTGCAGGGCATCGTCCTGGGCCTGATGGTGGAGCAAGAGGCAGAGCAGAGCCTGCCCTTCCTGTGCGAGCGTTTCGCCGCCAAATTCAGTTGAGTGATCTAGTTTGGGGAGCGAGAGCTAGAATGATGAACACCGATAAAGAAAGGATGAACACCGATAAGAAATAAGGAGTCCTATCTTTTTCCCATCGGTGTTCATCGTCTTCCATCGGTGTCCATCACTCTAATTCTTGGAATCTCGCTCTACCCATCGTCCTGCTTGATGGTGGAGCAGGGGGAGCGAGAGATAAAATGATGAACACCGATAAAGAAAGGATGAACACC